>DATMYZ010000174.1:0-2677 GCA_035560675.1 Clostridia bacterium | reverse complement strand
TTCGATCCGGTTTTACTATCGCTGTGTGTACTGTGTCTGCTAGGTATGGTCGGAAGCATGCTGCTTTTAGCGCCCAGACTGATCAAGTCGCGCGGGCGAATCGGCGTTATGGTTCAGGCAAGCTTCCGCTCCAACGCCGTTATGTTGGGCATTCCTTTTGCCATCAGCCTCAGCGGAGAGGCGGCTGCCGGTACCATGGGGGTACTGGTTGCCTGCACCGTACCGCTTTATAATGTTCTTGCCGTGATTATATTTTCAATTTATACCGACACACCCGGTCAAAAGGTAGCTATCAAGTCAGTTATTGCCAACGTTTTCAGCAATCCGCTGATTATTGCCAGCATTGCCGGCTTTGTATTTTCGGGGCTGCATATTTCTCTACCAGTTCTGATTCAGCGCCCGGTGTTTGATCTGGGCACCGCCGGTTCTATAATTGCCATGCTGGGCGTTGGCGCCCAGCTCAATTTTAAAAATGCACTAAGAAATATGAAACTGACGCTGGTATGCGCCTGCGCAAAGCTTCTTGTTTTGCCATTGGTCGGTGTAGTCATCGGCACTTTAATCGGCATGAAGAGCATTCCCCTCTGTGCGCTGTTCTTGGTTCTGGCCACACCCAATGCCACTGGCTGCCCCGTTATGGCAGACGTTATGGGTGCCGACGGCGCGCTAGCAGCCGAAATGGTAGTATTCACCACCGGTGCTTCGGTTATGACGGTGTTTTTGGGCTCATTCATTCTTAAAAGCATGGAACTTATTTGATTCGGAGGCATTTATGATAAAAAAGAACGCGATTATTCCGCTGGAGATTACCGGTATTACAAACGAGGGTAGCGGCGTCGGTCGGGCCGACGGCATGGCCGTATTCGTCCCCTTTTCGGCGGTGGGGGACAAGTTAAAGGTGCGGTTGGTCAAGATCCTTTCGCACTATGCATTCGGCATCATCGAAGAGGTTTTGTCCCCCGCCGCGTGCCGTCTGGACGACGACTGTCCAATCTATCGCCGATGCGGCAGTTGCAGCCTCCGCCATATCTCCTATGAGCAGGAGCTGCTGACTAAAAACGGTTGGGTGGAAGAAAACATGCGCCGCATCGGCAAGCAGGAGATTACACTGCCTCCGGCCATCCCCTCTCCGCAGCACGACCGCTACCGCAACAAGGCTATATTTCCTGTCAGCCAGCAAAACGGCAAACCGATTGTTGGCTTTTTTGCCAAGCGTTCGCACAGGGTGGAACCGGCAGATGACTGCCTACTTCACCCCATATTTTTTGGCGATATTACTGCCGCGTTCTGCGACTGGCTGTCCAAATTTGACATCAGTATTTACGACGAGAATGCGCACAGAGGATTGGTGCGCTCGCTTTATATCCGCCATGCAGAGGCCACCGATCAAGTGATGGTCACCGTCATCGCCAACGGCAGCAACCTACCCCATACACAGGCACTTGTCGCAGCGCTGCGCAATGCCTGTCAGGCCATAACATCTGTAATGCTCAATATCAACCGCGATAAAACCAACGTGCTGCTGGGGACAGAATGTCAAACACTCTGGGGCGAAAGCACCATCACTGACCGGCTTTGCGGGTTGTCATTTTCGCTTTCACCGCTGTCTTTTTATCAAGTCAACCGCCGCGGTACCGAACAGCTTTATGGCATAGCTAGCGAATTTGCAGCACTTTCAGGCGGTGAAACACTGCTGGATCTCTACTGCGGCGCAGGTACCATCGGTCTTTCAATGGCGCATCAGGCGCACATGCTTATTGGGGTTGAGATTATCCCGACGGCAGTTGAAAACGCACGGCAAAACGCGGAACTAAACGGCATTGAAAACGCGCGCTTTATCTGCGCCGACGCAACCGAGGCCGCCACCCATCTCAATGCCGAGGGAATAGCCCCTGATGTGATTATTCTTGACCCGCCCCGTAAGGGTTGCACGCCGGAATTGGTAAAAACCATCGCCCGCATGGCTCCCAAACGCATTGTCATGGTTTCCTGCAACAGCTCCACTGCCGCCCGTGATGTCGCTTTATTTGGCGAGCTTGGCTATGTACCGCAGAGGATTCAGGCGGTGGATATGTTCCCACGGACGGCGCACGTTGAGACGGTGGTATTGATGTCGCGAGTAAAAGATTGAGTGTGCAAAAAGCCCAGTAAATAAGCCATTTCTGTGATTTTGCGGTTTTCAAACTGTACACTAAGAACGGGTTTTTACCCGTGCATGGGAATCAGTCTATCGGGTCGTATTCCGTTCGCGAGAGAACAGGATTGATACTGGGCTTTCACGACAGGACAGGATAGATGTTTTGCGTTTTTGGGGCTTGGTGAGAGAACAGGATAGATGTTTTTTGAGTTTTGGCGTATGCGTGGGAACAGATCGGGATGTCTGTAAATAAGGTACGTTTATTTGGTAAGGGGTGTGTTGATGGATATTATTAAGCGAATTACGATTGACAATGTCAAAGGAAAGAATCATATGGAGTTGGTTTTTAATGAGCTTAATGCTAATCAACCCAATATTTTAGTTGCTCCGAATGGCTTTGGAAAAAGTACTATTGCAACTGCTTTTAAAGCTTCTGCTTCAGGCAAGATGAAACTCGATGAAAAAGATTTATTTGAACAGAATATCGAAAATCATCCTAAATTAGAAATAGAGTTTATGGGAGAACATTCTGGTACATAT
>DATMYZ010000173.1:0-8734 GCA_035560675.1 Clostridia bacterium | reverse complement strand
GCACGCTAATGGGATAATATTTATTAAGCGGCAGATTTGAAATTATTAATACATAAGGGCGGCAGGCAAACCGAAAGGTTAGCCCGCCGCTCATGCTTATGATATCGTGTTATGTAATTCAAACCTAAAACGCTCATTGATAAAGCGAATCGCGATGCCCTAGGGTTAGTGTGGGTGCTAATAGCGTCTTTTTTTAGAAGACGTGAAATATATATAATGTAAGGTGTTTGCAGGAGGCTGTACAATGATTTTAACCCAAAAAAAGATTATGGTTACCGGTGCGGACGGGTTTATTGGTTCGCATCTGACTGAGGCGCTTGTCAGGCAAGGCCATTCTGTTCGTGCCTTTGTCTGTTATAACGCGTTTAATTCCTGGGGATGGCTTGATTCTTCCAAACCGGAGATCAAAAACGCCTTAGAGGTGTTTTCCGGCGATATTAGAGATTCGTATGGCGTTAAAAGTGCAATGAAGGGGATTGATATTGTTTTTCATTTAGCTGCTCTCATTGCTATACCATATTCATACTATTATCCTGAATCATATTTTGAAACCAACACAAGGGGGACATTGAACGTTTTGCAGGCGGCTCGTGAACTGGGAACGGAAAAAATTATACATACGTCTACCAGTGAGGTTTATGGCACGGCACAATATGTTCCAATACCAGAAAACCATCCGCTTCATGCGCAATCGCCCTATGCTGCCTCAAAAATAGGCGCGGATCAAATGGCACTGGCCTATTATTTCTCGTTTGGAACGCCGGTTGCAATTATCAGGCCGTTTAACACCTATGGCCCAAGACAGTCAAACAGAGCGGTTATCCCAACCATCATCACACAGATTGCTCAGGGAAAACGAAAAATAAAGCTGGGCGCGTTGACGCCGACAAGGGATTTTAATTATATCAAGGATACGGTACGAGGATTTATTGCGATTGCCGAATCGCCCGCCACTCTGGGCGAGGTCATCAATATCGGCAGTCGTTTTGAGGTATCTATAGGAGAAACAGCCCAAATTATTTCGGAGATTATGGGCGCCGAAATAGATTTAGAAACTGAAGCACAGCGTGTTAGACCTGAGAGTAGTGAGGTGGAACGGCTGTGGGCGGACACAACCAAGGCCGAAAGCCTGTTCGGTTGGGAACCTGCTTATGGTGGCATATCTGGTTTTAGGCGGGGCTTAAAGGAGACCATAGACTGGTTTCGTGATCAAAATAATCTTCAACAATATAAGGCGGGTAGATATAACCTATGAAATCAGAAACAAATGTAACCCCATCTGAAGTTGTCGCGGTTTTAAAGAAAGTGCTGAAAAAAGGCGAAGGGCCTATAGCCCTTCATGAGCCGCTTTTCATCGGTAGAGAATGGGAATATGTTAAAGACTGCCTGGACTCGGGGTATGTATCCTCTGTTGGGCGTTACGTAGAAAGTTTTGAAAAAAATTTAGCTCATTATACCGAGTCAAGATTTGCAATTGCCGTTGCAAGTGGTACCGCTGCCATGCATATCTGCCTTAAACTGATCGGGGTGGGACAGGGTGATGAGGTGCTAGTTCCGGCACTAACCTTTATCGCAACGGCAAACGCAGTCTGTTATTGCGGTGCGGTGCCCCATTTTATAGATTGTTCGGCTGAAAGCCTCGGGGTAGACCCCAAAAAGCTTGATAGCTATTTAAAAGAAATAACCGTTAAAAAGGACGGCCTTTGTTATAACCGACTGACAATGCGTCCCATCAAAGCCGTTGTGGCCATGCACACCTTTGGACATCCCGTCGATTTAGAGCCTCTTTTAGAGGTTTGTAAGCTTTACAGCATTGAATTGGTCGAGGACGCGGCTGAGTCGCTGGGGTCCTATTATAAGAACAAGCACACCGGCAATTTTGGCAAACTGTCTGCGGTTAGCTTTAATGGCAACAAAATAGTCACAACCGGCGGCGGTGGAGCGATATTGACCAATGACGAGATCCTTGCCAAGGAGGCAAAGCATATCAGCACAACCGCCAAGCTGCCCCACCGTTGGGCCTTTGTTCATGATCAGGTGGGCTATAATTATCGGATGCCCAATATCAATGCGGCTTTAGGTTGTGCGCAATTAGAGCAGCTTGACCGTTTTGTGCGCTACAAGCGGACTTTGGCAGAAAAATACCGGCTGGCCTTTGAAAACATGCCTGGTATCACCTTTTTTAAAGAGCCTGCCTATGCGCGGAGCAACTACTGGCTGAATACTTGTATTCTCAGCGAAGAGAACGCCTCAATACGGGATGAAATTCTTGCGCAGACAAATGATGCGGGATTGATGACTCGTCCGGTATGGGCTCTGATGAATAAACTGACGATTTTCCAAGAGTGCCCTCATATGGATCTTTCGACAGCGGAGAAATTAGAACGGTGCATCATTAATATTCCAAGCAGTGCCTGCCTTGGGGAAGCATAGGTGTGGGCAAAGCTTTAGCGCGATAATCGGATTTTGTAGAACCTAAAGAGCACACGGATATATGGAGGTGCAAGGGGTGCAGAAAATATGCGTGGTGACCGGCTCACGCGCCGAATATGGATTGCTTTACACACTGATGGTAGCCATCAAAAAAGAGCGTCACATGCGTTTGCAGGTGGTTGTCACAGGCATGCACCTCTCCCCAGAGTTTGGACTGACTTACAGGGAGATTGAGAAGGATGGTTTTCCGATAGACGAAAAGGTCGAAATGCAGCTTTCAAGTGATACGCCAGTAGGCACGGCGAAATCAATCGGTCTGGGTGTGATCGGGTTTGCAGATGCCTTTTCACGGCTACAACCGGATCTTCTCGTGATTTTAGGCGACCGTTATGAAATATTTGCAGCCGCACAGGCTGCGATGGTGGCCAGAATACCTATTGCGCATATAGCGGGGGGCGATGTGACCGAAGGTGCGTTTGATGAAGCGATTCGACACAGCATCACGAAGATGTCGCAGCTGCATTTTGTCACCAATTCAAAGTCGATGCAAAGGGTCAAGCAGCTCGGAGAAAATCCCGCCCATATTTTTAATGTAGGACATATTGGGATAGACCGCATCAAAGCGCTGAAGCGGATGAGCCGTATAGAACTGGAACAAAACTTAGCGTTTAAGTTTTTAGATAAAAATTTATTGATCACCTTTCATCCTGTGACGCTGGATGTGCAGTCTTCAGGCAGGCAGTTTGGCGAATTGCTGGCGGCACTGGAGCAGCTTGGCGGCAATACCGGACTGATTTTTACCCACCCCAATGCGGACCCAGAAGGGCGCGATATCATACGCCTCACCCAAGATTTTATATCCCGGCATGCAAATGCGGCCGTGTTTCCATCTCTGGGTCAGCTGCGCTATTATAGCATGATTGAACAGGTTGATGCGGTGGTGGGGAATTCCTCGAGCGGCGTGTATGAAGTTCCGTCGTTTCATACGCCGACCGTCAATATTGGTGACCGGCAGAAGGGCAGGCTTTTCGCGTCCTCTGTCATCTGCTGCCCCGCAGAAAAAGCGGAAATAACGAAAGCCCTGCAAAATGCGTTTAATATGGACTGTACCCGCAGTGTGAATCCTTATGGAAATGGCGGGAGTGTTAAAAAATTATTAAATATTTTAAAAAGCTTTGCAGATTATAAGCCTCTTATCAAAAAGCCGTTTTATGAGGTAACCGGAATGCCGTAACTTCTCATGTAGAGAAGGGAGGGTATTTTGAGCGTGCGGAGGGTCGATATGGATGCACTGCAAATCGTTTCGTTTAGTGAAAAGGACAGGTGGAACGGCATTGTAAAATCGTTTGCCGACCATGATGTCTATTATATGCACGAATATATGTCGGCTTTTCGCCACACAGGCGATGGAAGCCCCTGTTTAATCTACTACAGCGGTGACCCAATGCGGCTGTGCTACGTTGTACTGAGCAGCGACATTGCGGAGAGTCCCCGTTTTACAGGGGTTCTGGAAAAAGGCCGCTATCATGATTTTGCCACGCCGTATGGCTACGGGGGTCCTTTGGTGTCGCATTACAGTAGCGACGAAATGAGCTATTTTTTTGCATTACTAAAGGACTACTGTAATCAAAACGGTATTGTTTCACAGTTTATACGCTTTCATCCGCTTCTGGAGAATCAAGCGTTTTTTGCCGACCACTGCGAGCTGCGCAGTATAAAAAAGACGGTTGTAATTGATGCCACAAACAGCGCTACCATTTATGCCAATATGGAACCCAGATGCCGTGGAGCGATACAAAAGGCAAAGCAAAGGGATATTCAAATTAACATCGATAACAGTGATCAGGCTAAAGTAGAATTTATTCGGCTCTATTTAGAAACCATGCAGCGACATCATGCCGCAGCGTATTACTTTTTCAACAATGCATTCTTTGATGATTTCTTTTCGAATATGGAGGGCTCTTACAACTTGTTTTGTGCCATGTCAAACAAAAAAATAATCAGTGCGGCAATCATACTGTGCTGCAACGGGAATATGCATTACCATCTAAGCGGCTCTGATGAGGCATTCCGACAATTTTCACCGAATAATCTGCTGCTCTACACCGCCGCGTGCTGGGGTGTGGACAACGGTTACCATAAATTCCACTTGGGGGGCGGGGTCGAGGTGGACGACAGCCTGTTTTTATTCAAAAGGTCGTTTAATAAAAAAGGTACGCTAAATTTCTATATCGGGCGGAGCATTTTCAATCAAGAAAATTTCCGCCAAATGGTTAATTTGCGTACCGGATCCGACCCGGACTTTGACCCAAACAACGACTATATGATTCAATACCGTGCGTGAAGGAGCAGCGTTATGAAAAAAATAAAAATTATTGCAGAAGCCGGTGTGAATCACAACGGAAATATGGATCTGGCGATGCAACTAGTCGATGTCGCATCAAAAGCAGGCGCAGATTATATCAAGTTTCAAACATGGAAAAGCGAACGCATTATATCGCGGTACGCGCCGAAGGCAAAATATCAGGCGGAAGCGACTGGAAGCGGCGAAACGATGCTCAGTATGGTCAAAAAGCTGGAGTTGTCTTTTGAAGATTTCAGGGTGCTAAAGACCTATTGCCAAAAGGCCGGCATTGGCTTTCTGTCCACGCCATTTGATATTGAAAGCGCGGAGTTTCTGTTTTCTCTCGGTGTGGATGCAATCAAAATTCCGTCGGGAGAAATTACAAATCTGCCGTTGCTAGAAGTGATTGCAGGCTTTTCAAATCCAATTATTCTCTCCACCGGTATGAGCACGCTGCAAGAAATCGAGGAAGCTATTGCGGTTTTGCAAAGAAAGTCCGAAAAAGCAATTACCATTCTGCACTGCAATACGCAGTATCCTACTCCGATGAATGATGTGAATCTTCGGGCGATGCAGACGCTCAAATCACGTTTCGGATTCCCGATAGGGCTGTCAGATCATACGCAGGGAATTGAAGTGCCGATTGCGGCGGCCGCGCTGGGTGCAGAGGTTATTGAAAAGCATTTTACATTAAGTCACACGCTGGCGGGGCCGGATCATAAAGCCAGCGCCGACCCAGATGAGTTGACAGCTATGATCCGGTGCATACGCAATATTGAACAGGCTATGGGAACCGGCGAGAAGATGGTCACCGCATCCGAGAAAGAAAATATTGCAGCTGCGCGAAAAAGCATTGTTGCTTCCAGAAAAATTTTAAAGGGCGAGAGGTTTACCACGAATAATATTACGACGAAGAGGCCTGGAACAGGCATTTCTCCGATGAAATGGTATACGATCATCGGGACGGTTGCCAAGAGAGATTTTGACGTGGATGAGCTGATAACGCTGTAACCTTTGGGCGGGAATTAACTGCAATGCCGAATGATCTAGGATAAATGAGAAGGAGTCAAGCATGAAATTCTTAGTCATTGGTCTGGGGTCGATGGGCAGACGCAGAATCCGATTGCTGCTAAAGCATTTTAAACCCGATGGGCTGTGCGGTGCAGACAGTAGCCAGGAGAGGCGGTCGCAGGTACAGGAGTTATTCGGGATAACAACGTACGCAGATTACAGTATGGCTATAGCACAAGAACGCCCCGATGCAGTTCTAGTCTGCACCCCGCCACTAAGTCATGGAGAGATCATACGCCGGTGTATTGCGCAGGGCTTGCATATTTTTAGCGAGATTAATTTAATCTCAGACCAATATAATGAGATTATTGCAGCAGCCAAACAGAAACAAGTTCAATTGTTTCTGTCCTCCACCCAGCTTTATCGCAGAGAAATTCAAACAATTTCAGAGATTGTTTCTAAGCAGAGCAAGCCAGTCAATTACCGATATCACGTGGGGCAATATCTGCCCGACTGGCATCCGTGGGATAAACAAAAGGAGTTTTTTGCTTGGCATAAACGTACCGACGGCTGTCGCGAAATTTTTGCGATTGAACTGCCGTGGCTGATCTACACATTTGGGCCAATTGTGCGGTTCACGGTGGTTAAAGACAAAATGTCCTCGTTGGATATTGATTATTCTGATAACTATTTTCTTATTTTGCAGCACGAAGGCGGCAGCAAAGGCATTTTTATAGCTGATGTGCTGGCCAGGAAAGCGCAGCAGGCGCTATTAATCTACTCTGATACGCTGCACCTGACCTGGGAGGGGACGCCAGAAAGCCTGTGTCGGTATAATTGGGAAAAAAGGACGACCGAACCCATTGCCACTTATGACACGGTCGAGCGGAACAGCGGATATACCGAAAATAATATAGAGAACGCTTATGAAGAAGAGCTAATGGCCTTTTTGATGCTGATAAAAGGTCAAACAGGGAATGTGCGCTATACCTTTGAGGACGATTTGCGCACACTAAAGCTCGTCGACAGAATCGAGGAGATACCACCTTGAAAATGTGTTTTTGCGGGCTCGGCTCAATTGGAAAGCGGCATCTTAAAAATCTAATGTGCCTCGCACCGGAATTTGGCATAACGCCAGAAATACACGCGCTAAGAAAAACGACAAGGGTGCTGGGGGATGGGCTGGAGAGTCTGATTGAAAAGCACGCAGCCCAAGTAAGCGAATTGGATCAGGATTATGATATTGCGTTTATTACTAACCCCACAAGTTTGCATTTTGAAACGATGAAGCGCATGGCAAGCAGGGCCAAGAATCTGTTTATAGAAAAACCGGTTTTTGACAGCAGTACATATGACATCAACGACATAAAGACCAGGTCGGACGGCGTTTATTATGTAGCTGGGCCATTGCGCTACTCTCCGGTCATTGAGGCCCTACAAAAGATCATCAGCAGTGAAAATATCTACTGTGTGCGGGTCATCTGCTCCTCTTTTCTGCCAGACTGGCGGCCGGGTACGGATTACCGTCAGGGCTACAGCGCTCAAAAGGTATTGGGGGGCGGCGTCGACCTTGACCTGATACACGAGTGGGATTATATCGTAATGCTATTCGGTTTCCCGCGCAAGATTTACAGAATCTGCGGTAAGTACTCCCACCTCGACATAGACAGCGCCGACGTCGCAGTTTATATTGCCGAATATAAAAACATGGTAGCCGAGCTGCATTTGGACTATTTTGGCAGAGAAACAAGGCGACAAATTGAAGTATTCACGGAGAACGCAACAATAACTGGCGACCTGATAACGAATACCGTCGCTTTTTCAGATAGCCGCTTGCCCATTCAATTAAATGAAAGCGAAAACGAGATCTATCTGCGAGAGATGCGGTTTTTTCTCACATCTGTTCAGTCGGAGAAGGCGTTTAATAACATACGGCATTGTTGCGCGGTGCTTGATATCGCGCTGGGAAGGGGTACAACATGAACATACTGATCACTATTTGCGG
Source organism: Clostridia bacterium (assembly GCA_035560675.1). Classification (GTDB taxonomy): domain Bacteria; phylum Bacillota; class Clostridia; order Oscillospirales; family Ruminococcaceae; genus Yanshouia. The sequence goes on along the minus strand of DATMYZ010000173.1, from coordinate 941 downwards.
ACGCGGCGGATCAACCTGGATTAAGAATAAAAATATCCGAAGTTTTTTGGGCAAACCACTGTTGTACTATACCGTTGCGGCAGCGCGCCTTTTTAAAGAGAGGCGGCCTGCGGATTGCGTGGATATCGGCGTCAGCAGCGACAGCGATGTCATTTTAGCGTTGATTCGGCGGTTTGGGCTGACCTGCATTCAACGACCGGCAGAGTTAGCAGGTGACACAACCCCAAAACTTCTCGCGATCAGGCATGCACTTTTAGAGATGGAGAAAAAACGGGGTGGAACCTATGATTATGTCATTGACTTGGACATTACCTCACCGCTGCGGCAGATTGATACCATAGATCAGGCGCTAAAACTGCTGGAGGCGCAGGCCGAAACCGACGTGGTCTTTTCGGTTGTACCGGCCAGAAGAAACCCCTATTTTAACATGGTAGAGCGGAAAGACGGAAAAATGCAAAAGGTTATTGACGGCGGTTTCACTGCTAGGCAACAGGCACCCGAAGTCTTTGATATGAATGCGTCCATATATTGTTATCGGCGGAGCAGTATCATCCATAAACTGGATGTCTCACCGCTCGACGGCGTGTTTGACATTATCACAGTAAAGGATACTGCGGTTCTGGATATTGACAGTGAAGACGATTTTGACTTGATGGAAATATTGGCAAAGCATCTAATAACTGAAGAATTCAAAGAAATTTATGTGTCTACGCAGGTCATGTAATGCAAAAATTTCAGAATATCTAGGAGGGCAGTAGTTCCTTTTGACAAAAGGTGCGCTGTCCTTTTATTTACAATGCTGAATGCTGCGGCCAGGCTTAACTTTTGTGGCCCCATTGCGAAGACGCAACACAAGATGCTGTAGTGAATATACTAAAATAAAGTAACGCAGCCTTATTTTGCGCAACGAATGGAAATATTATCATGAATGCGTTTTTGAA
>DATMYZ010000172.1:0-2256 GCA_035560675.1 Clostridia bacterium | reverse complement strand
GCATTTTTGTATGTGGATTTCTTGAAAATCTATTTTGATTTAAAAACGTACTTGAAGGCCTGTCCAGATCTTTAGGAGACATGACTTCATAGCCAAACATCAATGACACGTGTGTATTTTAGTTTTACCAAACAAAAATGCCCCCACCAAAATAACAGCGCCACCAATAAGCGTGGCCGCGCCTGGCAGCTCTTTGAGCATCACTATTTCAAGCGCCGTGGATATCAGCGGTGTAATAAACATAAAGTTGCTCACCTGCGAGGCCTTTTCCGCCAGAGAAAACGCTTTTGTCCAGCTTAAAAACGCCACGGCGCTTGCAAAAACACCAAGAAAGGCCACGGCGAAAACAGCTCCCGCTTTAGCCACCGACAATTCGTACAGCGCGCGCGGCGCAAAAACCGTCAGCATGGCGGAGCCGCAAAATATACTGTAAATCGAACACTGCAAGGAACTATATTTTCGAGTCATTTTTCTTTGCAGCAGGTTATAAACGCTCAGCGAAAGAGCTGAAAACAGCATCCACAGCACGCCCACGCTTATTGAAAAGTGACCGCGAGGCACAGCAATAATCAGTATACCTAAAAATTCCAACAATATCGCAAACCACCTAAATGCCCCCAGCGTCTCTTTAAAAACAAGCCATGCCAACGCGGCTGTCATCAGCGGAACCGTTGCGCTGATGACACTGCCAGTGGCGGCCGTGACAGTGATATAACCCATATTATAGGCCACCATATAAAACGCAAATCCGGTAAAACCAGAAAGGAGGAACCATGGCAGATCCACTTTGGCGGGCGGGTCAATTTTTTTGACCACCACTAACACCACAAGCATGACCGTAGCAACAATGTAACGCAAAAAACCAATCGAAAATGGCGAAAAGGTGCGCAGTGCAATACGGGTAATCACGTTACCAATGCCCCAACTTAAAATGGTGATGGTTGCATAAAGCTGATAATGATATCTCACGTCTATTCGATCTCCTATGGCGCTCCTCGATGTCATCTCAAAGAGAAGCGCCGCTGGCGCGACGCCCCTCTAAACGAAACATAGTTATTATTGACCCAGCGCATCCTTGAGTGCCTGAACACGATCAGTATTTTCCCAGCTCACACCGAGATCTTCGCGGCCCATGTGACCATAGGCGGACAGCTTGCGGTAAATGGGCCTACGCAGATCCAACGCGCGAATAATTGCCGTTGGCCGCAGGTCAAACACCTTTTTAATGGCCACTGCAAGATGGTCATCCGCCACCTTGCCGGTGCCAAAGGTATCTACGAACACCGAGACAGGATGTGCTACTCCAATGGCATAGGCCAGTTGCACCTCGCAGCGGCGAGCCAACCCTGTGGCTATCACATTTTTAGCTACCCAACGCGCAGCATAGGCCGCCGAACGGTCAACCTTAGTCGGATCCTTGCCCGAAAACGCGCCGCCACCATGACGGGAATAACCGCCGTAGGTATCGACGATAATTTTTCTGCCGGTTAGACCACTGTCTCCCTGAGGGCCTCCAATGACAAAGCGTCCAGTAGGGTTAACAAAAATCTTTGTATTGGCATCAAGCATGTCGGCGGGTATAATCTTTGCCACCACCTCGCGGATGACGTCAGCTCGTATCGTCGCCAACGAGACATCCGCCGCATGCTGCGAAGAAATGACAACCGTATCCACACGTACCGGGGTGTTGTTCTCGTCATACTCAACCGTAACCTGCGTCTTGCCGTCAGGGCGCAGGTAACTCAACGTGCCATCTTTGCGCACCTCGGTCAGCCGCTTGGCCAGCCGGTGGGCTAAAGACACTGGCAGCGGCATTAGCTCAGGGGTTTCATCGCAGGCAAAGCCGAACATCATGCCTTGGTCGCCCGCGCCGTTTTCATCGCTATCGTTGCCTATGGCCTCTTTTTTCTCCAGCGCGTTATCTACACCCAGCGCAATGTCGCCCGACTGCTCGTCGATAGAGGTAAGCACCGCACAAGTGTTGCCGTCAAAGCCGAAAGTCGCACTGTTGTAGCCGATATCCAGAACAACCTCGCGCACCAGCTTAGGAATATCCACATAGCATTTTGTCGATATCTCACCCATGACCATCACCATACCAGTGGTACAGCAGGTTTCGCAGGCCACTCGGCCATTGGGATCCTGCTCCATAATCGCATCGAGCACAGCGTCGGAAATCTGATCGCAGATTTTATCGGGATGACCTTCAGTAACCGATTCAGATGTGAAAAGATAATGTGCCATAACTGTATTTCC
>DATMYZ010000171.1:0-8339 GCA_035560675.1 Clostridia bacterium | reverse complement strand
ACATAAGCTATTGGCATGTTTTTTGCATAAAAGTAATGGATAGAACGCGTCAAAGAAACTGACACCAGCAGAAATGAGACACAGGAATAATAATGGGTATTAACCTTGAAGGGACGCAGGAAACAAAAAAGGAAAACCTTTGTTGCCACGCGTTTAGTCGCGATAAACGCCCCATTGCCCTGAATATTGTCACTCTCGAGGGTCTAACGGCCACTCGAAGTCATAAAGAGAGACGGTGTTGTTCATGAAATTCGAAAATATTTTGTACGAAAACCGTGATGGAATCCTGTATCTGACCTTGAACCGCCCTGACGTCCGCAATGCGCTGAGTCCCGATATGTGGAATGATATCCGCACCGCTACCCAGAACGCCCGCGCCGATGATGCCGTTCAGGTAGTCGTCGTCAGCGGCGCCGGAGATAAGGCGCTGGCCAGCGGCGCCGATATTCAGGAAATACATGACCGCGCTTATTTAAAGATGTTGCAGGCCACTGCGTCACTCTCGCTCAAGGAGCTGGAAGACCTGTATAAGCCGGTCATCTGCGCTGTCAACGGCTTTGCCCTCGGCGGCGGCTGTGAGCTGGCGATGGCGTGCGATATCCGCATTGCGACCAGAAGGTCAAAATTCGGCCAGCCCGAGACCAATCTGGGTATCATCCCAGGGGCTGGCGGCACGCAGCGCCTGCCGCGTCTGGTCGGAATCGGCAAGGCGAAGGAGCTGATCTTCACCGGTCGAATCATCGATGCGGAGGAAGCCTGTTCGATAGGTCTTGTCAACAAGGTCACCGAGGACAGCCGCGAAGCACTGATGGCCGAGGCCGAGGCGATGGCAAAGCAGATGATGGCGAAGGGGCCAATGGCCATTATGATGAGCAAAATCGCCATAAACACCGGCATTGAAACCGATATAAACACTGGACTGATGATTGAACGGCTGGCGCAGACCGTCGCTTTCAGCACCGAAGACCGCAAAGAAGGCACAGCGGCGTTTCTAGAAAAACGCCCGGCCAATTTTAAAGGACGCTAACGCTCCCGCACGGGAATCAACATAACTATTTTTGAGGAGGCTCATCCTTATGAAACCGATGGAAGGCATTAAAGTTATTGAACTCTCTACCATGCTCGCAGGCCCGATGACGGCAAGAATTCTCGCCGAATGGGGTGCCGACGTCATCAAGGTCGAATCTACAAACGGCGACGCATGGCGCAAACAGGCCGGCACCACCCTCTCCCCCTGCACAAAAGATGCAAACCCCAACTTTGATATGCAAAACATTAACAAGCGCTTTGTCTCTCTAGACATGAAGACCAAAGAAGGAAGCGCGGCGATGTTAAAGCTTTTGGCCACGGCGGATATTTTTGTAACCAACTACCGCGTGCAGGCATTAGAGGGGATGGGACTCACCTATGAGCAGCTCAAGGAGAAATTCCCACGCCTGATTCACGCTTCGGTGCTCGGCTACGGCGAAAAGGGTCCGGAGAAGGATCGCCCCGGCTATGACTACACCGTCTTCTTTTCCAGAACCGGTCTTATGGCCGATCTGGCACCGGCTGGCGGCCCCCCGCTCGTACCCGTTGGGGGAATCGGCGACCACAGCGTGGCAGTCGCTTTGTCGGGCGGAATCGCCGCAGCGCTTTATAAAAGAACCGTTACAGGACAGGGTGACAAGGTTGATGTATCGCTGCTTCAGGCGGGCACCTTCATTCTCTGCACCGGCATCTTAAACGGCTTCAACGGGCGCAAGCTCCCGCGTGACCGCTATGACTGCGGGCACGCAGGCAGCAACACCTATCAGGGCTCCGACGGCGAGTGGTTCTACCTTGCCGTCATTGATTACCGGCGTTTCCCTGAGTTCTGCAAAGTCATCGGAATGCCTGAGATCGCAACTGATCCTCGATTCTCCACCGCGGAGGCCTATTACAGAAACAGAGAAGAGCTCACCAAGATCTTCGACGGCGTGTTTGCACAACAGCCGGTTCCCTACTGGCACGACCTTTTGGATGCACACGACCTTCCCCACGAAATTTTATATCACTTTAAGGATGTGCCCAACGACCCGCAGGTGCAGGCGAATCGCTACACTTATTTCCACGAGTATTCTGACGGCACCAAGACCGTGTTCGCAAACGGCCCGGTGCATTTTGCCTCCATCGACCCTGAGAGCATCCCCTGCAAAACCTCCGGCCCCATCGGCTGCGACACCGACGAGGTACTAAAAGAAATTGGCTATTCCGAAGCGGAAATTAAGGCCATGCACGAGGCTGGCGAAATTAAATAGCTTAATCGAAAGGGGGCTCAAGCCGCCTCATGTATACCTTTGGAATTGACATCGGCTCCACCTCAAGCAAAGCGGTCATTTTGCAGGATGGCAAAGACCTTGTCGCCCATGTCGTCGTGCCGCTGGGCACCGGCACCGTGGGACCCCGCGAGGCACGCCAAAAAGTTTTTGAAGCCTCCGGCCTGACTCCGCAGGATATTGGCTACACCATTGTCACCGGCTACGGACGCATGAACTGCGACTATGCTAACGACCAGATCAGCGAACTGAGCTGTCACGCCAAGGGCATCCACTATCTGCTGCCCACTGCAGACACCATCATCGACATTGGTGGGCAGGATGCCAAGGCTATTAAAATAAACCCCAAGGGGCAGATGCTCGCCTTTCAGATGAACGACAAATGCGCGGCGGGTACCGGCCGGTTTTTAGACGTCATGGCCCGCGTTTTGAATGTTGACATCAACAACCTAGGCCCGGTCTCAGAAAAATCGACAAATCCTGTGGCCATCAGCAACACCTGCACCGTCTTTGCCGAATCTGAGGTTATCTCGCAGCTTTCCTCCAATATTCCCATTGAAGATATTGCCGCCGGCATACACAATTCGGTTGCCAAGCGCGTTGCGGGCATGGCACTGCGGCTGGGCCGCAGCCAGAACGTCGCCATGAGCGGCGGCGTGGCACTTAACATTGGCGTTGTACATGCCATGTCGCGTGAATTAGATTGCCCGGTTCTGGTGCATCCGCTTTGTCAGTCGGCCGGTGCAATCGGTGCCGCCGTGCTGGCGTGGGAAAAATACTTAAAGAGAGAAGGTCAAGTATCATGAGCGAAAACGCGACACCTATTGAGAATACCGCCTCGGCCACTGACAGCGCCGCGACGCCTGCGCCAAAGCCCAAGCGGCCACAGCCTAAATCTATGATAATGCTGGGCGAGCAGACCACCGCCCTGTTTGAAAATGCCCGTCTTGCCAAAGAGCGGGGCGAAAAGGTCGGCTGGTCCGCCTCCATTTTTCCGCAAGAGATTGCCGAAACGCTGGGGCTGAACATTCTCTACCCCGAAAACCATGCGGCCGGTATCGCCGCACGGCATCAGGCCGATCCGTTTTTACAGGAGTGCGAGGGACCGCTGGGTTACTCCAATGACCTGTGTGCCTATGCAAAGGTCAATCTCGCCTATGCGTCGGTTTTAAATGACGAAAGCAGTGTTGAGCTGCCCGACCGCGGCAAAATGGTCAAGCCCGATTTTTTACTGCTGACCAACAACATCTGCAACCAGCTGACCAAATGGTACGAAAACCTTGGCAAGCAGATGAATATTCCTGTGTTTTTCATCGACACCTGCTATAACCCCGCCGATTATGTCACCGAGACCCGCGTGCGCTATGTGCGCGCACAGATTGACAAGCTGATCGAAGATCTCTGCGCGTTCGCCGGCAAGACCTGGGACGACGCGCGCTTTAAGCAGGTTATGGAAATTTCTCAACGCAACAGCTATCTGTGGGAGCGTGCCAACAATCTCATGGACAGAAAGCCCGCGCCTTTAAGCGGCTTTGAGCTTTTTAACTACATGTCCGCCATGGTGTGCAACCGCGGCAAGGAATCTTCTACCGCCGTTTTGCAGCAGCTTAACGACGAGATTGAAGCCCACATCAACAATGGTACCTCCACCTATCCGGTTGAGGAAGAGTTCCGCGTTTCGTGGGATGGCATCGCCTGCTGGCCTTATTTAAGCCACAACCTGCGCACGCTGAAAAAATACGGCATCAACATGGTGGCCTCCAGCTATGGCAAGGCGTGGGCCATCGAATATGAAGATCTGGACGGCATGGCACGCGCTTACTGCTTTGCTTCAACCAACGGCGACAACGCAACGACAATGATCTCCCGCCGCATAGAAGCGCTGGAGAAGTTCGGCTGCGAGGGCACCATCTACCACGTCAACCGCAGCTGCAAGGTCATGGACTGTCAGATGATGGAGGTTCAGCGACAGATTTCAGCCCGAACCGGCATCCCGTTCACCTCCTTTGACGGCGATCAGGCCGATTACCGCAACTACAGCGAGGCCCAGTTTGAAACGCGCATTCAGGGCCTCGTAGAAGTCATGAAGCAGAACAAGGAGGCAAAGGCCAATGGCTGATTTACAAAGTAATATCGCACTGCTCGAAGCGGCGTGTGAGAATCCCCGCGCCCGGCTGGATTATTATCTTTCTCAGGGCAAAAAAGTCATCGGTTGCTTCCCCGTCTACACGCCTGAAGAGCTGGTGCACGCTTCCGGCATGCTCCCCTTTGGGCTGTGGGGTGGCCAGACCGAATTAAAGCTTGCAAAAAGCTATCTGCCTGCCTTTGCGTGTTCTATTATGCAGGGTACGCTGGAATTCGGCCTGCGCGGCACCTTTAAGGGTCTTTCGGCTGTCATCATCCCGGCGCTGTGCGATACCTTTCGCTGCATGACCCAGAACTGGCGCTTCGGTGTGCCCACTATCCCGATGATTCCAATTGTTTACCCCCAGAACCGCGAGTCGCCCGCCAGCGTCGATTATCTCATCAGCGAGTACGAAACCGTGCTCTCCATGCTTAGCACCATCACTGGCAAAATGCTGAATGAAAAAGCACTCAGCGAAAGCATTGACGTCTATAACGAACACAACGCCACCATGCGCGCGTTTGTGAAGGCCGCTAACAACCATCTCGATATTGCCACCCCACAGGTGCGCCATGCTGTTATGAAGAGCGCCTTTTTCTATGAAAAAAGCGAACACACCGCCATCGTACGCGAAATTGTTGAGGCGCTCAACAGTCTGCCGGTTTACAATTTCACCGGAAAGAAGGTTGTGCTCACCGGCATTACCTGCGAGCCGGACGCGCTATTAGATATTTTCGCCGAAAATAACATCGCCGTTGTGGGTGACGACCTTGCGCAGGAAATGCGGCAGTACCGCACTGATACCCCGGTCAAGGGCGGTGGTGGGCTCAAGCGTCTGGCCTTGCAATGGAACGCCCGCTTCGGGTGCAGTCTGGTGCACGAGCTTGGCAAGCCGCGCGGGAAAATGCTGGCGGCTATGTGCGAAGAGACCGGTGCCACCGGCGTCGTCGCCTGCCTGATGAAGTTCTGCGACCCCGAAGAATACGATCTGCCCTATATCGTGGCCGATCTGCGCGACGCGAATCTTCCTTGCCTCACTATCGAAATCGACCAGCAGAACACCAGCTATGAGCAGATTAGAACGCGCGTGCAGACCTTCTGCGAAATGATTTAGAGCGTGTTTGTAAATAGAAGAAATGACGAATAATTCGCTGTAAAAGCGCTGCTTTAAAGAAAGGCAAACAGGAATACTGGTTGTATTCCGAGCATTTTTGCCGCAGAAGTGGCCTTTTACAGTAGCAGCATGAACTTTTATCCGCCGTTTTACACCGCACTTCCATGCGGATTTACTGCGGCAATTTTGCCCGGACCCGACGTCGAAAACTGACTGTGCTCTCAAGAGTTCAGAAGGGTTGGGCCCGGGCAATAGCCGTTTTGTCAGACAGTCTCAAAAAGTTACGCTTTAAACGGTCGCTTTTGTGTGATAATATGTTAGCAATACCAATTCAGCGGAAGGAGCGATCAAATGCAGGAATTAATGCCTTTTGATGACCTGTCCGAACAGCTGCCTTTCATGGTGGTGTTGGACAATATTGACGCCGGTATTGCCGTGTATGATGCCAATGGTAATTTCCTATTTGTCAACACCGTGCTGATTAACTGGCGCAATATTCCCCGCCAGGACTATGTTAAAATGAATGTGCGCGATTTTTATGGTGTTATTGATGTTTGCGTGTTTGACTTAGTCTGCCAGAAAAAAAGGCGCATCAGCAGGCTTCAATATTATCAGGACTATCAGAAAATTGATGGGCCCACCCGCATGCGCATTGTGACCGGAACCCCCATTTTTGACGGCTTTGGCAATATCAAGTATGTTGTGACCATGTTGCAGGATATTGAAGATTTTGAAAGCCGGTGCCACACCCTTCTCAAGCAGAATAAGATTTTGAAACATAACCCTGATTCTTCTATTTCTTCAAAGGTCGAAAAGGTCAGTATTGTGGCCAAAAGCCTCGAAATTAAGCAGCTGCTTTCGGTGGCCAACAGCATAGCGCCGCTGGATTCCACCGTGCTGCTTTACGGCGAATCGGGCAGCGGCAAAGAGGTAATCGCCCGCTTTGTCCACGAGCACAGCGACCGCCGCGACAAACCGCTGATCACCGTCAATTGCGCCGCCTTCCCAGAAAATTTGATTGAGGCCGAGCTGTTTGGCTACGAAAAGGGCAGCTTTACCGGTGCCAGCAAAGAGGGTAAAATCGGTCTGGCTGAGGCCGCTGACGGCGGCACCCTCTTTTTAGATGAAATCAACTCGCTGCCAATGAGTGTACAGGGCAAGGTGTTGCGTATGATCGAAGAAAAAAGCATTCAGCGCATCGGTGCCATACGACCTAAAAAAGTGGATTTCAGGCTGATTGCCGCAACAAATCAGGCATTGTCCGACTTAGTGCAACAGGGCACCTTCCGCGAAGATTTGTATTACCGGCTACATGTCATTCCGCTTACCATTCCGCCCGTGCGCAGCCGCAAGGAGGATATTGTGCCGCTTTGTCTGCATTTTCTATATTATTTCTGCCAGAAATACAATCTTAAAAAAAGCTTTTCTCAGGAGGTTTTAGAAGAGGCTCGCAGCTACCATTGGCCGGGCAACGTGCGCGAAATTCGCAATTTTGTCGAGCGCATGGTGGTTATGACCCCCTCTTCAACAACCGAAATCAACAGCATTCCCGTCGGTCTGCTGGGCGAACAGCCCACCACGCGGGAGCTGCCCAACCCGCCCGCACCGCCAATAAAGGCGGGTTCCGGCAGACTGAGCCGAGAAAAGGTTGTGGCCGCTTTGTTGGCCTGCAACAACCACCGCGGCAAGGCAGCAGAATACCTTGGCATCTCTCGGCGGCAGCTGCAATACAAAATCAGGGAATACCACATTCCCTCTCGCTGTCAGTACGACGACCAGACCACGCCCTGAAAATGCACGAACAATATATGGACAGTATATTTTAAAATCCATTCGCAAAGGCGCGCGCTGTAGCAAGGCGCGGCCTTGCGCGGCAGCCGCTTATGCGCCTCCGCCCAAGGCCGCGCTTTTTAGCGTTGCAGTATCAGTCCGAATCGGTTAAAATAAGGGTAACCGATCTCAAAGGAGAATAATATGAATATTCTAGTGTGTGTCAAACGGGTACCCCTTGCGGCGGAAGTCAAATTTGACCCCATTACCCATACGCTGCTGCGTGACAGCGTTCCAACCGTTATAAATCCGTTTGATGCTTTTGCGCTTGAGGCGGCACTGACGCTTAAAGACCAAAGCCCTGCCGATACCGAGGTGGCACTGCTGTGCATGGGGCCGGAGGAATCGAAGCGTATTTTGAAAAAGGGTCTTTCCGCCGGAGCAGATAGAGCGTTTTTAATCAGCGGACGCTTTGCCGCGGGAAGCGATACACTGGCGACAAGCTATATTTTAAGCAGCGCGGTCAAATGCATTGAACAAACGTTAAGTAGGCGCTTTGACCTCATCCTCACCGGCAAACAGTCTACCGACGGCGACACCGCGCAGGTCGGCCCACAGCTGGCCGAGCATCTGGGCTATGGTCAGATAACCTGCGTCTCAGAGCTGACGGCCGGGTCGGGCACCGTCACCGCAAAGCAGGAGCACGAAGGGGGTTATGCCCTGCTCGAAGCCGACTTGCCCTGCGTCGTCACGGTCGCCAAAACCCAGACGCCGCTGCGCACTGCTGCTCGTAACCGCCAGCCGGGGGCAACCCCCGCCGAAATTGTTGTCATCGAGCAGGAGACGCTGGGTCAGGCGCTGGACCTAAGCCGGTGCGGTTTGAGCGGCTCCCCCACTGTTGTTCAAAAAACCTTTGTCTCCGAAACAAAGAACGGCGTTGTTCTCATCAGGGCGGCAACCGAAACTGAATCTGCCAAAAAGCTGGTTGCCCTGTTAAACAGCGTCAACATGATTTAGGGGGCAAACGTAATGA
>DATMYZ010000170.1:0-7294 GCA_035560675.1 Clostridia bacterium | reverse complement strand
GACTGAACGGTTTTGAAGTTAATTAACTATATAGGTTAAAACACGTTGGTTGGCACGCTGGAACAAGTTTGCTGTGGCAAGGAGGCTGTTTATGTTTTTTGCCAATTACTTCGATGGTTGCCTACCCGCCATTAAGCGGATGCACCTAGATTATAATTTAACCGATCAAGCCTATACCTTTCATCTGCATGAAAACGTTATTGAATTGGTTTATATTGCTTCCGGCAGCGGGATTTATATGATCAACAGACAGCATTTCCCCGTCGAGAAGGGGGACTTTATGATCATTGAAAGTGGTTTGATCCATGCGGGGGCATCCAGCCCTCATTCACCTATGCAGACGTTGGCGTTGGTGGTATCCGATGTTCGCTGGAAGGATGATGAGGCCCCCAACAATGTCATTCTTCCTACGTCCTATCCGCTGATTAAAGAGGGGGCTTGTACCCCTTATTTGAGCAGCGCATTGATGGAATTGTGGCGTATGCATCAGATGACCGTTCCAGACATTGAGCTGATGCGCATGATTTTGGCACCGCTGCTGGTCATGCTCCGAAAAAATTATAAAGATACCAAGCCCTATATGAAGGTTCGGGAGAACCCGCTGGCCTGCGAAATATTATCTTATATCTACACCCATTTTTCCGAGGATATTTCATTGGAGGGTCTTTCGCAAAAGTTTTATATGAGTGCTGGTCATATTAGCCATTTACTTCAAAAAGAATTTCAGATTTCGCCGATTAATTATTTGATTGATGTTCGATTCAGCAAAGCGAAAGGGTTCTTGATCAACACTGATCTGCCTATATCCCAAATTGCCTACACCGTAGGCTATAATAACCCGGCGCACTTTACCAAGTTGTTTATTAAACGAATCGGCTATTCTCCGTTAGATTATCGTATGCTTCACAAAAACAGCTGTGCAACACTTTGAAATCGTCTAGCTTTGCGTGTGCTGCGGGTTATTTACTTGAGGTATCTAAAAAAATATCAAAACAGAAGCTCCCGGTCGCAGCTAACTACTGCAACTGGGAGCTTTTTGCGTTCTTATGTATGGGAATTCGCTTCAATCAAATCGCAAAAAGTCGGCATAACTCCTATTGACAAAAGAGTACACGAGTGCTATGATGCAATTGATCATATAACGGAGTTTAAGTCCGCAATACGGACTTAAACTATGCCGCATTGTGCGGCACTTTGCGCTGCAAAAAAGTGCATGTGAAAAAACTTCTGATCTGTCAGAAATAGATATAATAACCTTTCTGCCAAGGGAGAAAAAACGTGAAAACTGTTATGTTACGCCATCTGGAAATTGGCACCGGTTGCCCCAAGATTATTGTTCCTATCGTTGCAAAAACGGCTGAGGATATTCTTGCAAAGGGTAAGGAATTGACGGACTACACAATAGATGTTGTCGAGTGGCGTGCTGATTTTTATGACGCTGTATTTGATATTGGTCAGGTGGTTTTGACTGCGAAAGCCCTTCGAGATGTATTGGGTGAAACGCCGCTTCTGTTTACCTTCCGAACAAAAAAGGAAGGGGGCGAAAAAGATATTGATATGGATACCTATGCCCAACTCTGTCAGGCGGTTGCCAAGAGCGGCTACGCAGACGCCATTGACGTAGAAATATTTTCCGGCGACGATATCGTTGTAAAAATCATTGCCGATATCCATGAAGCCGGTAAAATAGTCATCGGCTCCAACCACAATTTTTCTAAAACGCCAGATAAAGCAGATCTGCTGAACCGCTTGCGAAAGATGCAGGATCTAGATTCCGATATCTCCAAAATTGCCGTAATGCCCCAAAACAGCGCTGACGTTATCACCCTGATGGACGCCACACAGACGATGATGACACAATATGCCGACCGTCCCATCATCACCATGAGCATGGGCTCCGCCGGTGTTATCACACGCATTGCCGGCGAGGTCTTTGGGTCCAGTATGACCTTTGGGGCTGTCGGCCAGGCTTCTGCCCCAGGGCAAATTTCCGTTGATCAGCTGCAATATGCACTCAATATACTTCACTCGGCGCTATAGGCGAAGGCCTGATCAGAGCTCAGGCCTTTTAGACATTTAAAACGTGGATTGGTCTAATTAACCGCGAATTTAAGTGCGTGTCAATATTTCTGAAAGTTTAATTTTAGGGGGTACGAATATGGATAAAGAAATGAAGATAACCGGTCATACCGGACTATTGTGTTTGCTGGGCAGCCCCGTTGAACATAGCATCAGTCCCGCCATGCATAATGCCGCCTGCCAGTTTCTTGGCTTAGATTATGTGTATCTAGCGTTTGATGTCGATACATTAAATTTAAAAGAAGTTGTAGAGGGTCTGCGAAAAATGCGTGTGCGCGGTTGGAACCTGACGATGCCGGATAAAAATGAAATGGCTCTACTGGCTGACCGGCTTTCACCCGCCTCTGAAATAGCTGGCGCAGTGAACACGGTGGTTAATGACGAGGGTATTCTGACCGGTTATACCACGGACGGAACCGGTTGGGTACTCTGCGCAAAAGCAGCAGGCCATGATCCCGCCGAAAAAAAGATTGTGCAGATGGGCGCAGGCGGGGCAGGCACCAGCATTCTGGTGCAGGCCGCTATTGACGGTGCAAAGCAAATTGACGTTTTTAACGCGCGAGATGGTTTTTGGCCCCACGTGCAGGAAATGGTATCAAAAATCAACGCGAGTACCGCGTGCAAAGTTTTTCTGCATGAGCTTACCGATCTGGGCGCGTTGAAGGCCTGCATAGCCCAGGCGGATATTCTGCTTAACACCACACCCGTAGGCATGGCGCGCATTCCGGGCTGTCTGATTCCGGATGCAGGCTATTTGCATTCCGGTTTGGTAGTCTCAGATATTATTTATGAGCCGAAGGAAACACAGCTGCTTAAGATGGCGCGCGAGGCGGGTCTGGATACCTTTAATGGTGCTTATATGCTGATGTATCAGGGCGCTGCGTCCTTTAAACTTTGGACTGGGCTGGAAATGCCCCTCGAAACAATCCGGGAAAGATATTTTGCAGGGTAGTCTTTGTACATTTACGAATAGCTGGCGGCTTGCATTTTACCCAGCGGTTCTTTAAAAACGAGGGAGGATAAGTAACATGAAAGTCATACTTTGTGGCGACGCACTGTTTTCCAGCCGGAATCTGGCAAACAGGATTGATAGGCGGGTGGTTGACGCCTTATTAAGCGCGGATGCGGTGTTTACCAATGCGGAGTTCAGCACGCCTAAGCCCACAACGCCTCCGGGCTTGTGTATGTATTTAACATCTGTCAAACCAGAAACACTGGATGAATTCGTCGATTTAAATATCAAATTAATATCCTTTGCAAACAACCACACCACCGATTACGGCTGGCAGGGTACGATGGATACCATTGAAGCCTCCGAAGCGCGCAAGCTGATTTATTGCGGTATTGGCCGCAATCTCGGCGATGCGCGAAAAGCGCGTTTTCTCGATACAGATAAAGGCCGGGTCAGTGTTGTGGCGGCTTGTTCGACATGGGCTGAAAGATCGCTGGCCAGCATGCCCGGAGCTGATGTTGTTGCCCGGCCGGGGCTGTGCCCGCTAAGATGGGGTCACGCCTACGTCCTGCCGGATAAGGAATTTGATCAGCTAAAACAAATTAACCGCATGTTGGGCACCGAAGCTAGCATGCTTGAAGTCAGTCGTGTTGAGACATGGCCGCTTCCGGGACCCGATAACTTTAAATTCGGTTCCGCTATGGATGGAAATCTCCCCATTGAGCGCGGTGAATATGCGCATGTTCGCACCTACGTCCATGAAGAGGATGAACAGGCGATCTTGAAAAGCATTCGTGATGCGGCCAAGCGTTCCGACGTGGTATTGGCCAGCCTGCACACCCATGAAGGGCTTGATGAAAACTGGTATGCTGTGGAGCCGCCTACTTTTGTTGAAGAATTTGCGCGGAAAGCTATTGATGCAGGTGCCACCGTTGTTGTCGGTCACGGTGCGCATTACGCCCGCGGCGTTGAAATCTACAACGGTCGTCCTATATTTTATAATTTAGGCAGCCTGATTATGGAGTTCGAGGCCGGAGAATCAATGATTTCACCAGAAATGTACCACACATACGGTTGGAGCGCGGATTCCAGACCGTCCGATCTGCACGGTGGGCGTGCGAAGAACTCGGATGGAACCTGGAACGGATTTTACGCCGAGCGCCGCTTCTCTAAAAATTTAATGGTCGTTATGGAAACAGAAAACGGCCGCACAAACTATAAACTGTTGCCGCTGGATTTGGATATGCAGCGTGAAAATTGCCTTGAAAGAGGTCTGCCCGTTCTTGCCACACCCGAGGTTGGCGAAGAAATTACTCGGGATCTGACGGAAATGAGTAAGAAATACGGTACGCATTTTGTTTATAATAAGGACGACGGTAGCATTTCAATCCAATAGCGTCGATCCGCCTAAATTTTGCTTTCCAGTTATCTGTGCTAAGCCCGCGCAGTCCGATAAAACCGGACTGCGCGGGCTTATTATGGCGGCTTTAGTTGCGTCATGAATTCGCAGGATTTTAAGGCGCTGTGGGCGCCAAGCGAAACGTGGCCATCCGCTCTTTGTGTTGTCAGAATATTGCACTATAGATAAAGGGGGTCCGCTGCGCTAAAGTTGCAGCGGACCCCCTTTATAGAATGGGACGGATATGTAGACCGAACGCTATAGAGAATTGACGGCATCAAGCAGTCGATTTAGGGCTGTTGCAAGCGTTTGGCGCGGGCAAGCGATGTTGGCACGCATAAAGCCGGAACCGCCTGTTCCAAACTCATAACCTGGGTCAAAAGCAATTTTAGCTTTCTTAAGGCAGAATTCCTCAAGCGCCTTATCGTCCATACCCAGTGCAGAAAAGTCCATCCAGATTAAATAGGTGCCATCAGGGCGAACAACAGGAATCTGCGAAAGATTTTTCTGCATAAAATCCAACATGTAATCGAGGTTTTGCTGTAAATACGTGTTCAGATTTGTCAACCAGGTGTCTCCGTAGCGGTAGGCGGCCTCAGTTGTCAACAGTCCGAAGATGTTTCCGGAACCAACGTTGTAGTTATTGATGACAGTGGTAAATTTGGCACGTAGTTCCTCGTTTGGGATGATAATACTGGACGTTTTTAGGCCCGCCAGATTAAAAGTTTTGCTTGCACCGCTGCAAAAGATCGTACGCTGCTCAATTTCCTTGGACAAGGTGGGGAAACAGGTGTGATGGTGTCCCTTATAAATGAGATCGGCATGTACTTCGTCGGAGACAATGAGGATGTTGTGCGCCATGCAGAGCTCCGCCAGTGCCATCAGTTCCTCACGATGCCAAACGCGGCCTACAGGATTGTGTGGGCTGCAAAGAAAAATCATCTTGACAGAATCGTCCAGCTGAGCTTTCAGGTTTTCTAAGTCCATCACGTAATGGCCATCCGCCTGTCTTTTAAGCGGATTATCCAGCAGTGTGCGCCCCGAGGTGCGTATGACGCGGGCAAAGGGGTAATAGACCGGGGACTGGATGATGATTTTGTCCCCCGGATTTGTATAAGCGTCGATCAAAAGGCTGAGCGCCGTTACAACGCCGGGGCTGTGGCGAATCCAATCCTTTTCAATTTTCCAGTTATGATGTGTTTCCATCCAGACGGCTATAGCCTCAAGATAGGAGTCAGGTGTTCCGGTATAACCGAAAATTCCGTGGGTGGCGCGGTTGGTAATTGCATTAACAACTTCCTCAGGCACCTGAAAATCCATGTCGGCTATCCACATGGGGATAATGTCGCGGTCGCCAAACATATCGTCGCAAGCGTCCCACTTTTTGCTGTTAAAGCCCATCCGGCAGATTACTTTGGAAAAATCGTTCATGTTTGAATGCTCCTTAGAAACGGTTATTAAAGGGTAGACTGGTTCTTATATCTGGCCTTCATTACCTCAGAAGACCAAAGTTCAGCGTGCTCAATTCCGGCGACTTCCGGGTCGAAGTAGGGGTTCAGACCCTGCTTGCGCTGACGCTCATAATCCTTGACGGCCTTACCGACCGTGCCGGAAAGCAATACCAGCGAAATCAGGTTAGTCCAAACCAAGAAACCGGTTCCGACGTCGTTCATCGACCAGACCAGACCGCCAGACTTGACCGAACCGAATATGACCATGCAGAGAAAGATGATCTTCGTGACCAAGAAAAAGGGCTTGAGGTTCTTGCTGCGGTTCTCCCCCAAGAAGTAAGTGATATTGGTTTCACCAATATAATAGGCCGCCATGAGCGAAGTAAAGGCAAAGAAGAACAGGGCGATTGCAACCAAGGCGCTGCCAAAGCCAGGAAGTACCGTCTCAGCGGCGTTTTGCGCATAAATAGCGCCTGCCGCTACATTGCCCATATAGGTTACAATGTTTTTGCCCGTAGCCTGGTCGACCACGTTGTAGCTGTTGGTGATTATGATCATCAGCGCAGTTGCGGTGCAGACCAGCAGGGTGTCAACATAAACCGAAACAGCCTGAACCATGCCCTGCTTAACAGGGTGAGAGGTCTCAGCTGCCGCCGCCGACTGCGGGGCGGTGCCCATGCCGGCACTGCAGGAGTTGACGCCGCGCTTGACGCCCCAGACAATAGCGGAGCCCATGATGCCGCCAAAAACGGCGTCCATGCCAAAAGCGCTTGAAAAAATAATTCTGAAGGTTTCAGGCAGCTTTGAGATATTGGCGCCAACGACCACGAGCGCAAGAAGGATATAGCCGACCGACATGAAGGGAACCACCAGTTCCGAGACCTTGGCAATGCGGTGCACGTTGCCAAAGATGATAACCGCCATCAGCAAAACCAGAAGAATTCCACCGATTAAGGTTGGAATGTGGAATGCATTTTGCAAAGACGTGGTGATGGAGTTCGAATGCACGCCCGGAATCAGAAGAAGATTGCCAACGGCGCAGAACAGGGCAAAGGTCACACCCATCCATTTTTGGCCGAGTGCCTTTTCCATATAGAAGGCAGGGCCGCCGCGGTATTCGCCAAATTTCTTCTCTTTGTAGATTTGGGCAAGTGTGCACTCAGCCAAAGAGGTGCCGGCGCCGAAAAAAGCGAGTACCCACATCCAAAAAACGGCGCCTGGGCCGCCAGCTGCAATGGCTGTCGCAACACCAACGATATTTCCGGTGCCAATGCGCCCGGCAAGCGCCATTGAGAACGCCTGAAAGGGGGAGACACCTTCCTCTCCGCCTGCGTTTTTTTCTTTGACCAGCTTGATGGACTCTGAGAGATAGCGAAGCCAGAAAAATTTAGTCTTGATTGCAAAAAAAATGCC
>DATMYZ010000169.1:0-2971 GCA_035560675.1 Clostridia bacterium | reverse complement strand
GATATAAAGGCTGTCTTCAAGTTGTATCAACAAACTTTGACGAAATTTAGGATGATGGTTGGGCACTCTGATAAAAAACCGCATGACCCCGACAATATCGGTGGACGATGCGGTTTTTATGTTGGTTCCATAAGTATTCGTTAGCCATCTGGGCGTAGGGCCTTGAGAAATTTTTTGGTTAACGACCACGCTCAAGGCTTATTGCAGCCCAAACTGAACCTTTGAGATGGCCTTTCCGCCTTTAAACGCTACGGTAATGCTTGCACCAAAATTGTTTTGGCTGCTCCATACAACGGTGAATTCCTCTTTCTTTCCGGTGCCGGAGCGTGAAAGCTCAACGCCGGGACCGCCAAGCATTTGGCAAACCTGATCATAGGCCATGCCTATTTGGATGGCCTGATAGCTGGCGAGCGTCAAGATGCTATTGTCAGGCGGCATATAGCCGTTGTCACCAGGTCCCTTTTCCCACAGGCTTGGGTTAATAATACTGTCGGAAATGAGTTCGCCATAACCTCTTCCGTTAAAGGTCATATTGTTTGAAACAATGATGCCTTTTTCATCAATAGAGTCACACCTATCATAGACAATGGTATCTCCAAGTTTTAATGCCATATTATAAGCCGAGTTGCCATCATTGCATAAAACGAACAACGCTTCGAAAGGCTCCGTAACTTTTTTACCGTTCTTTGCGACATATTCAGCTGTACCGGAATTAACGATAATGATACCTTCGTTTGTCAAGGCAGACCAATCGTGATTTAGATTTAATGTTGAGGGGTCAAATAATTCGTCAGAAATCATGTGTCGTGTAAACTGCGAGATTGCTGTATATAATTCAGCGATGTTCTTATGGTATTCAGATACTGCTGGCGCGCTGGATGTGACAGCTGGTGTTGCAGGTGCCTGCTTAGAAGTGCCTGTCATCTGCCTGATGCCAAGCACGGTAATAACGCAGACCAAAAGCATGGCTATCATTAACAGAAACCGGCCTACTTTACCTTCGTTAGAAGATAGGGAGAGCGGGGTGATGACCTGCCCGCAGTAACGGCAGAATTTGCTGTCTCCGGGAATTTCTTTGCCACAGTGTTCACATAACACATTCATCATGCTTTGTAAAACTTTTCCTCTATTGTACTATTGAAAAAAAGTTTTGTAAACCTTTACAGAAGCTGGAAAGGTTTATGATGAGCGACCGTCACGTCCCCTTGACCATGCGCCAAAGGGTGGTGCGGCTGATGCCCAGTCGTTTGGCGGCGATGGTCTGGTTTCCGCCAGTTTCTTCCAGAACGCGTAAAGCGATATCTTGGTTAATGCTATCAAGCGTGCGGTTTAAATCGAGCGGTGTGGCTGAGTTTTCTTCCTTGACCGAAAATACGCCAACATACTTTTCTTTTCTGAGCAACT
This sequence comes from Clostridia bacterium, assembly GCA_035560675.1. Lineage (GTDB taxonomy): Bacteria > Bacillota > Clostridia > Oscillospirales > Ruminococcaceae > Yanshouia. Next base: position 1,567 of record DATMYZ010000169.1, on the reverse strand, counting down.
GCCGGACGTCTTCTTCTGAGATAGTGGCGGTTTCAGCGGTGACGGCCAGATCACGGATGATACGGCTCAGTTGGGTATAGTTGTGTGGCCATGGAAAATCTTTTAAAAGCTCAATGGCGCTTGGACTCACACCGATAATCTGCCGCGCAAGGTTTGCATTAAGATGGCTTAACGAAAGGTTTACCAGTGCGGGTATACGGTCGGGGCGACTGCGCAGTGGCGGAAGGTGCAGCGACAGGCAGCACAGCCGGTCAAGAAATTCCGCACCGGCGGCCGTAATAGGTTCCCCCGGTTGGCAGACGCAAGAAAACAAAACACGGTTTCGTCGGCAGACGTCCATTTCGGTTAAGACGGCCAGCAGCTGCCGCCGACGCTCGGGGGGGAGCATATCAATGTTTGAAAAATAGATGGTATTTCCTTCATCTGCTAACGGAGAATTGTGATGTTCAATCAGAAAGGCCCAGCTTTTGCCGTTGAGCAGGCTGCAATTGATTGAAATCAGCGGGTGGGCTTTCAGTGCGCTGCGCAAATAGATCATGTTGATGATCGGTTCTTTTCCGGTCCCATCCTCGCCGGCGACCATGACCGGCGCGCTGCTGTTGTTAATGCGGGCGATGTCGCCCTCAAGGTCGCTTATCGTTTCTGCAAAGCTGAAAATGCCGTTGTAAAAGGTTTCTTCGGCTTCTCTCCGCGCAAAAAACCGGATGCCCATCTGATTGGGGGCCAACGGGCATTTGCGCGAGGTAAAGAAAAACGCGATATAAGACAAGCGGCCTGCGACGATGCGCTGCACTCTTATTGCATATTGCATTCCTTCTAGATTGCGTGTGATTCGGCGGTTGGGCTCGGTGAGCGAGTCGGGAATCTCCCGTTCAAGCAGCTCAAAAACCTCGGGAATCGGTTGTTCGAGCGTAGAAAAGAATAGCTCGCCCGTTTCGGAATAAATGACGGTATGCCCCAACTGCCCTCGAATGACTTCTCGGAAAAACTCGTTTTCATCATAAAGCCGCTGCTGACTGTGGCACAAAAGCAAGGCGTGTTCAAAAGCCTGGCGGATACTATCAAGCCCGGAAGTGATCAAATAGGAGTTTATGCCAAGGCGTTTTGCGGTGGTGTTTGAAATTGCATCACACAAAATTGCCTGATAGCGCTTGTCTTTAAGCTCAAGCAGTGCCGGCTCTGCCATGTCAGGACTTTCTATCGTAAAGATATCAACATCATAGCCGAGAAGCTCACATAACATTTTGGCGCTGCTGGTAATGTTTGAAAATGAAACGATAGCAATTTTACCGTTCAAACAGTTTGCCAGCTTTATAGCGCAGAGAATATCGTACATTGAGACCTCAATAGCGATAACCGGCAGCGAAATCTGCTGCTGAAGCATTGTGGCCGTGCCGCCGCGAGAAATGACAAGATCATAGTTGTCGTAAAAGCTGTTTTTGGCAATTTCTACGCCTTTTTCCAGATCGCCAACAAACACAGACAGCTCAATCTGGGGGTATTCGGCGGTAAGCCCCGACATTAAATTTTTCATGCCCTCATAGGGTGCTATACCCAGAATGCGAAG
>DATMYZ010000168.1:0-10664 GCA_035560675.1 Clostridia bacterium | reverse complement strand
ATGACAAAAGCAGATCTGATCGGAATTGTTGCAGCAAAAACCGAGCTTTCTAAGAAAGACAGCGAAAAGTCTGTTACCGCAGTTATTGATGCTATCACGGAGGCTCTTGTTGCCGGAGAGAAAGTCTCTCTCGTCGGTTTTGGTGCTTTTGAGGTAAAGACCCGCGGACCCAGAAAAGGTATTAACCCCAGAACTAAAGAAGAAATCACCATCGCCGCTTCCAAGCTGCCTTCGTTCAAGGCTGGTAAGGCACTCAAGGACGCTGTCGCCAAGTAACTTTCAATAGGGAAATTCACATAGCCGGCGCAGGGTTTAAGCTTTTGCGTCGGCTTATTTGTTTTTTGGAGGAAACATGAGACTCGATAAATACCTTAAAGTGTCTCGGCTAATTAAACGCAGAACTGTTGCCAACGAAGCTTGCGACGCTGGGCGTATTCTGGTTAACGACAAGGTGGCCAGAGCCTCCTACGACGTTAAAGTTGGGGATCAAATAACTATTGGACTGGGTACCAAACCACTGAACGTCAAGGTGGTCTCGGTGACAGAGCACGCTAAAAAGGATGAAGCTTCTGACCTTTACACCGTTATAGAATAGTAAGCTGTATCTTTAACTGCTGCCTAGAGCTCTTTTGCGGCATAACCTTTGTGTGACGGCTCATACAATAGGATGTATGAGCCAACGTGCAGGGAGGTAAGCCATATGGCAGAAGATAAGAACATGCTGCGGCAGCAGCACAAGGTTGTAATGGACGGCAGGCGCGCACTTACTATCACCGGCGTGACAGATATTGACAGCTTTGACGAGCAGATGGTTGCTGTTTATACCGACGTTGGGGAGCTGGTTGTGCGGGGCAGCAATTTGCATCTAGGCAAGATCGACGTTGAATCGGGCGAGCTGTCTCTGGATGGCGAAATTGACTCGCTGGAGTATACCGATAACGTCTCTGCACGCCAGAGCCTGTGGGGCAGGCTGTTCCGTTGATGACGGATACGCCGCTTCTTCTGTCGTTGAGCGCCGAATGCCAGTATTTTTTGCGCGCTTGTCTGCTTGGCGCGGCGCTTGGGGTGTTTTTTGATATTTTTAGAATTCTTCGCCGCTCTTTTGGCGGCGGAACGGTTGTCGTTTGCTTGCAAGATTTATTTTTCTGGCTGGTTGTTGGCTACACGACTTTCAGCTTTTTGCTTAGGTACTGTGATGGACGACTGCGCTGGTTTGTTTTTTGCGGCGAGCTGATTGGCTGGGTGCTGTTTCGGTTGGTACTCGGAAGCTGGTTTGTGGCGCTGGGCAGCGGCATTTTAGATTTGATCATACGGCTGGTGACCGGCATTATAAAGCTGGTACTGCGGGTTATTCGGCTGTTAATCAAGACTTTGATTGCACCATTTTTGATTTTATTCCGTGTTTTGGGCGTCCGTATTAAAACAGCGGCGGTCAATCGTGTCAATCATGTAAAAAAAGTATGTCGTAATCGCAAATTCCGCTTGAAAAAGCAAGTCGGGTTATTGTATAATCGCTATATACCGCATCTTGGCGGCAGGCTTCACCGTTCGAAGCAGGGAGGGGTAAATGTGTCAAAGCGGAAAAAACGTAAAGCAAATTGGCTTGTACGTTTATTTATGCTTTGCTTTGTTGGATTCGTTGCCGTCTCGCTTATTGGAATGCAGGTCGAAGTGACCTCAAAACGGCGGCAGCTTTTATCGCTGCAGCAAAATGTCGAGCAGCAAAAGCGTATCAATGCTGAAACGCAGCGCCTTCTCAGCGGAGAGAACGATGAGGAATATATTGAGCGCGTTGCGCGGGATAAGCTGGGATATGCTTATCCGGACGAAAAGATTTTTATCGACCGTTCCGGAAATTAGCACAGGCACACAAGCTAACAGGATAATAATTTTGGGAGGATCTATTCATTTATGGCGGTTGAAGTCGGGTCTATTGTAGAAGGTAAGGTCACAGGCATTACAAAGTTTGGAGCCTTCGTCGAACTCCCGGGTGGGAAAACAGGAATGGTACACATTTCTGAAATTGCAGCTACATACGTTAAAGAAATTCGAGATTTTCTACAGGAAAATCAGGTCGTTAGCGTAAAGGTGATTGCCATTACCCCTGAGGGGAAGGTCAATCTTTCTATTAAACGCGCAATGGAACAGGTGCCGCGCAGCACGAATGTGGGCGCACGCCCCAGTCATCAGCCACATCGGACAGCGCCTTCTCCCAGACGCGCAGGCCCTGGTAACGATATTGATTTTAGCCGTCAAGGCAATGCGCCGCAGAACTTTGAGGATATGCTCAATCGCTTTAAGCAGACCAGTGATGATAAAATGTCGGATATCCGGCGTAATCTGGATAGCAAGCGCGGAAGCGCCGGCCCTAAGCGGCACACTAAATAGCTGCCGCACCGCCGAATAAACGGCTTGACGCATATTACAGTGTTGAAATACGGCGCAAAAAGGGCTGCCGACGCAGCCCTTTTTGCGTTTAAACCGCTCGCGAAAGGCGGTTAAACGTGGACGTCTCTGAATGAATGTCATGGTTCATTTAGGGACGCCCGTTCTTGTTTGGAGGATTTATGCTAATTACAAATGTCAAGATTGAAACGATGCGTGGCGAGGCTGTTTTAAACGGCTTTATCCGCATCAAGGGGGATAAGATTGCTGAAATTGCCCCCATGACGCAGTTGACCCGCTGCCCCGATGAGACATGCTATGATTTTGCCGGGGCTTGGGCGCTGCCCGGCCTAGTTGATGCGCACAGCCATCTGGGCCTTTTTGGGGATGGCTTGGGTTTTGAGGGGGATGACGGTAATGAGATTTCGGACCCCGTTACGCCGCAGCTTCGGGCCATAGATGGTATCAATGCGCTTGATCGCGGCTTTTCAGAGGCGCTGGATTACGGCGTGACAACGGTCATTACCGGGCCGGGCAGCGCTAATGCCATCAGTGGACAGTCGGCCGCGGTAAAGACAGGGGGCTGCTGCATTGATGATATGCTGTTGCTGCCTACGGCGGCCATGAAATTTGCGCTGGGCGAGAACCCCAAGGGCACCTATGCGCCGCGTTCTCAGGCGCCGGGCACCCGCATGGCTACCACTGCGCTGATCCGAGAGGCGCTTTATTGCGCGCGTCGCTATCAGGAAGATTATGAGCGCTATGAGCAGGATGAAGAGGACGAGCTTGACCCGCCCGAATTTGATGCAAAAAGCGAGGCGCTACTGCCGGTGTTGCGCGGCGAGCTGCCGGTGCATATTCACGCCCACCGCGCCGACGATATTTTTACCGCCGTGCGCATTCTGAAGGAATTTTCGTTGCGGGGAGTCATTATTCACGCAACCGAGGCACACCTAGTGGCCGAGCGTTTTGCTGCCGAGGGCGTACCCGTTGTGTGCGGACCAATTCTGGGTACCCGCAGTAAGCCCGAACTGGTGGGCATGTCCCGCGAGACACCCGCTGTGATGCTTCGGTACGGCGTTAAAACCGCAATCTGCACCGATCATCCCGAACTGCCTCAGGAATTTTTGATGCTGTCGGCCGCTATCGCCCATCAGTCAGGCATGCCGCGTGAGGCGGCGCTGCGTGCCGTCACCATTACCGCTGCCGAGATATGCGGCATCGACAATCGGGTGGGCTCACTGGAGGCGGGGAAGGATGCCGACGTCGTCATCTACAAAAACGATCCGATTTTAGGACTTGAAAAGCCATTAGCTGTGTTTTTAAACGGCAAAAAGGTCAGATAGTGGCTTGTGGTTCAAAATGACTATTTAAAACTTAAATTGCACACAATAATAGATTGCAGGGTATAAGGCCGTGCTCCGTATATTTTTGGGGGCTAAAAGTATCAGGAGGGGGGTCTAAGTTTTCGCAGCAATCTTATGTGTTTTAGTGCCTAAATACAGACAGCTGGGTGAAGCCCCTAAGTATAGATTGGAAAAGGGAACGCAGCTCCCTTTTTCTGTATTTTTTCCGCTGCAAAGCCCAAGTATATCCGCTTTCTCGACAAGTGATCCGTATAAATCATTTGTCAAAATGCCTTTTGTGTGCTATAATTAAAGCAGCAAAATTCATCGAATGCTTTTCTAATCAAAGGCACAGGAAAGGGGTACTTTTATGAACATCTCAATTACTGCACGCAAAACTACGGTTAAGGATTCCTTTCGCGACAAAATTGAGAAAAAAATTAAAAAGCTCGATCGCTTCTTCGATGATGAAGCCAAAGCGGTTGTCGTCATCACCAATGAGCGTGACCGTGATACCGTTGAGGTTACCATTACTTCAAATGGCATGATCTTCAGGTCCGAAAAGACCACCTCAGACCGTTCCGATTCGTTGGATGCTGTTTGCGACATATTATTCAAGCAAATTGTCAAGAATAAGTCTAAGCTGATCAACCGCGTACGCGAAAAAGCGTTTGATAATATCGACGCCGCCGACCTGCCCACCGAACTCGAGAATGAGTTTAACATTGTCAAGCATAAAAAGTTCCCTGTGCATGCCATGTCGGTCGACGAAGCCATCTTGCAGATGAACATGCTGGGGCATCAGTTCTTTGTGTTTAAAAACGGTGAAACCGGCAAGATCAATATTGTGTACAGCCGCCATGATAACAGCTATGGACTTATTGAACCCGTTGATTAACGCTGCAAATGGTTTATAGTCCGAATACATTTTAACCAGTGCGGCAGTGCCCTGTGTTTGGGGCACTGCCGTCATTTGAAAGGAAGGGAAAATGGCTTTTTTGACGCTCGCGTGTCCGTGCCTGTTCGGATTAGAAAGTGTGCTTTCAGGTGAGATAAAACGTTTTGGCGGTCAGGATATTGAAGTGACCGACGGTCGGGTCTGCTTTAAGGGTAGCCCTCAAATGATTGCGCGCGCAAACATTTTACTGCGCACGGCTGAACGGGTGCTGATTGTGGTGGGCGGTTTTCGTGCCGAAAGTTTTCAGGAGCTTTTTGAAGGCGTCTATTCGCTGCCTTTTGAGAATTATATCGGCAGTGTTGATGCTTTTCCAGTTAAGGGATGGTCGCTCAATTCAAAGCTGAAGAGCGTGCCAGATTGCCAAGCCATCATTAAAAAAGCGACTGCCAAGCGCTTGGGTGAACACTATGGCAAGGAATGGCTGGATGAGACCGGGCCGGTGCATCAGATACAGTTTTCTGTCATGCGAGACGTTGTCACTGTTATGATAGATACGTCTGGCAATGGACTGCATAAGCGGGGCTATCGTCCTGCTGCCAACGCTGCGCCTATTAAAGAGACGCTGGCCGCTGGCATTGCCGATCTTGCTCGTGTGCGTGAAGATACGCTGGTTCTTGACCCGTTTTGTGGATCTGGCACTCTTTTGATTGAAGCGGCAACCAAGGCGCTTCGCATTGCGCCGGGCTTGAAGCGCCGTTTCTCAGCCGAAGGCTGGGGCCTTGTGCCCAAGGAAGAATGGCAGCAGGTACGCGAGGAGAGCTTTGAGGCGATTAAGCGTCGAGGCGCTTTTAAGGCAATAGGGGCGGATAATGACCCGCAGGCTATTAAGCTAACCCGTGATAACGCCCAACGTGCAGGCGTAGGAATTAAGGTTAACTGCGATGTTGCCGACATTGCTGCCTTTGTGCCGCCCGAGGAGCCATTTACCCTTTTAACCAACCCGCCCTACGGCCAGCGCATGCTTGAACTGCATCAGGCCGAGGAGCTTTATCGCGCTATGGGTCGAGTATTTATTCCGGGTGAAGGCAGAAGTTATTATATTATAAGCCCTCATGAGCAATTTGAAAGCCTATTCGGTCGGCAGGCTAGCCGTCGCCGAAAGCTCTATAACGGCATGGTTAAATGCCAGCTCTACATGTTCTTTTAACCTTGTCATAAGCTAAAATACCGCTGCCGCTGTACTGTTTTCAGCGCCGCGGTATTTTGCGTTTGACATATATCGGCGTTCAGCTTCGCGTAAGCATACAAAAATATCCCAGATTTAGCATGATAAATCGTTAAAATTTTGTTTAACCTGTTATAACTTTGCCTTTCTTCTTCATTTTAGGAAACAAGGTGTTGACGCTGATTGTTCGGCGACATATACTGTGAATAGCCACTTTTGCCCCGTTAGATTGCGTTGTTTTTACTGCTTGACAGGATTGCGTCGTATTCTTCGAACGCAGTTCTATTTTTATAAGGTAATCTCGCTGCCAGTGCCTGTGGGCTTGTACCGGTAGGTGTTATGGCGTCAATGATATTTGAGTTTTTAGATACTCGTTTGGTTTTACTCTGCTTTGTTTCTAAAGAGAGAGAGCTGTTCGGCTCAAGTTTGAGCCGGCGCTGGAAACCCCGCAGGGATGCAATAGGGTGTAGGCCATAATTTTATGCAGATTTTAGGAGGTCATAGTGATGTCAAAGTATGAGCGTATCTACAATTTTTCGGCGGGTCCTTCAATGCTGCCCCTCGAAGTGCTTGAAGAATGTAACCACGACATGTACAATTACCACGGCAGTGGTATGTGCGTGATGGAGATGAGCCATCGATCTAAAGTGTTCATTGAAATTGCACAGGATGCGGAAAAGCTTCTTCGTGAGGTTATGCAGATCCCCGATAATTATAAGGTGCTGTTCATGCAGGGGGGGGCCAGTCTGCAGTTTGCGGCCCTGCCGCTTAACTTAAAGCGCAATGGCACAGCGGATTACGTCAAAACTGGTAACTTTTCGTCACTTTCCGCAAAAGAGGCGGCTAGATTTATCAAAGTCGATATTGCTGCCAGCACGGAAGAGACGCAATTTGACCGCATTCCGAAGCAGAACGAACTAAAGCTCAACCCCGATGCCGACTATGTACATATCTGTTTTAACAATACCGTTTATGGCACCAAGTTTCCATATATCCCCGAAACCGGCAATGTGCCGCTCGTGGCCGATATTTCAAGCTCTATTCTTTCCGAGCCACTGGATGTCAGTCGGTTTGGTGTGCTGTATGCGGGCGTGCAGAAGAATATTGCGCCCGCCGGTATGGCGCTAGTCATTATCCGTGAGGATTTAATTCAGGAGCCTGCAGCCGGAGCACCCGTCATGCTCAGCTACAAGACAATGGCTGACAAGGAGTCGATGTATAACACGCCCAACTGCTGGTGCATTTATGTCACCAAGTTGGTGCTGGAATATATCAAATCCATCGGCGGTGTCACTGAGATGCAGCGCCGGAATAATGTTAAAGCGGCGTTGCTTTATAATTATCTCGATTCTAGCAAGCTGTTCAAGGCTGGTGCCGACAAAGGCAGCCGCTCGATTATGAATGTTGTTTTCAGAACTGGGGATGAGGCATTGGATGCCCAGTTTGTTAAAGAAGCGTCGGCGCTTGGTATGTCGAACCTCAAAGGCCACAAGGTGCTAGGGGGCATGCGTGCCTCCATTTATAACAATATGCCTTATGAAGGCGTTGAAGCGCTAGTTAATTTCATGCGCGCATTTGAAGAGAAGCACCGCTAAGGCTTATTGAAAAGGGCTGACTATAAGAGTAAAGTCCACCACGGCAAGGCAGCTAAATAGCATCATGAGAAGCGGGATGCAGCAAAACAGTGCATCTGTTTTGCTGTAATCCGCTTTTATTTTACAATAGGGAGTGTCGAATCTAATTGAAATGTGTAATCTTTTTGGGCGACGGCATGGCGGATGAGCCGATTGCCGAGCTGGGCGATAAAACCCCGCTTGAAGTGGCTAAACATCCGAATATGGACCGCATCGCCACCGATGGCGTGATGGGGCTGAGCGTTACCGTCCCGGATACGCTGCCAGCCGGCAGCGATATTGCTAACCTGTCGATTATCGGGGTGGACCCCTCGAAGTGCTATACCGGACGCTCGCCGCTTGAGGCGGTCAGCATGGGGGTGACGTTAGGTGAAAACGATGTGACCTACCGTTGCAACTTGGTGACGCTTTCAAACGAAAAAGCATTGTCCGAGCGTACGATGCTTGATTACTGCGCGGGCGAGATTTCCAGCGAAGAGGCTGCACAATTAATCGCGGTCATGCAGCAACATTTTGGTTCGGATAAAATAGAGTTTCATCCGGGGGTCAGTTACCGCCATTGTTTAGTGCTTAGAGGCGGCAGTACAGGCGCCAGCCTTACCCCGCCACATGATATATCCGGCAGAACGCTGGGTGGAGATTACATACCACAAGGGGTCAACCGCGATCTGCTGCTGGAAATGATGGCCTACTCCACAGAGGCTTTTCGCAATCACCCTGTCAATCTTGCTCGCATAGCCCAAGGGAAGAACCCTGCAACGTCGGTGTGGTTCTGGGGCGAGGGTACCCGGCCTAGGCTTCATAACTTTGAGCAGGCGTATGGACTTCGGGGCGGCATGATTTCTGCTGTCGATCTATTGCAGGGCATTGGTCTTTCGATGGGGATGAAGGTTATTCCCGTTAAGGGGGCTACCGGAAATTATCACACCAATTTTAAAGGTAAGGGCGAGGCTGCCATCCAAGCGTTGCACGAGGACTGCGACTTTGTTTATATCCATGTCGAGGCTCCAGATGAATGCGGACATCAGGCCCAGCTCAAGGAAAAAATCTGGTCAATTGAGCAGATCGATGCTCAGATTATCGGGCCGGTAATGGCGGCATTGGAGCAAAGTGGTGAAGACTGGGCGGTGATGGTAGCGCCCGACCATCCGACCCCTATTGCGCTTAAGACCCACACGAGAACGCCAATTCCGTTCGCTTATTGCAAAAAGAAGCAAAAAGGAAATCAATTGCGCATATATAATGAAAAGACTGCGCAAGCAGGCGTATTTGTGCCAAAGGCACATGAGCTGCTCGGTCTGATGCTTTCAGACCGATAAAAGCATTTGTTAAGCGCGATTAAATTGTAGTTTTAAATGAGGAGGAAGGGCGATGCTGACACAGACAGTCGGAATTGTAGATTCACTCAGAACGCTGACGTTGCTCTCCGTTTTTGTTAGGTTTGCTCTCGCTGTGCTGCTGGGCGGTGTCATCGGCATGGAGCGCGGTAAAAAGCGCCATCCGGCAGGACTTAGAACTCATCTTGTTGTGTGCATCGGTTCTGCTTCGGTCATGATGGTCAGCCAGTATATCATGAACACGATAGATGGTGTGAGTGACCCGGCCAGGTTGGGTGCGCAGGTCATTAGCGGCATCGGCTTTTTAGGGGTGGGTACCATTGTGGTGACTGGGCGCAATCAGGTCAAAGGGCTGACGACAGCGGCAGGCCTGTGGGCATCGGCCTGCATGGGGCTTGCCATCGGTATCGGTTTTTACGAGGGCGCCGTAATCATGTGCCTATTCCTGTATCTGGTGCTGGAGGTCATTGACCGCCTTGACGCCGTGTATGTTAAATATTCCAATAAGCGCCAGATGTTTATCGAATTTGATAAGGCTGTACACTTGGGGCAAATTATCGAGGTGACTCGTTCTCTAGGCTGGTATGTGACTAATATTGACTCCGTAAACGAAATTGGTGACAATATTTCGACGGTGCTTAGCATCAACCATGACGGCAAAAAGGTGGATCACTGCTTGCTGATTACTGCGCTTAAAAACATACCTGGTTTATTTTTTGCACAGGAGCTTTAAATTCCATCATTCTTATCGGCTGCTTGCAGGCGTTTTGTCTGTGGCAGCTTGTTTTTTATACGCCTTTAAGCCGGTTGTCACCATAAGAACACATTGATCCGCTATGATTTAATCAAGTCAATGGCAGAATCTTCTTTTGCCAACAGGCTTTCTCTGTGCGGATGAAAAGCCTGTCCGTACAGGATTTTTAAAGACGGTTAAAGCAGGCGGTGTAGTTCTGTCTTGCCGCCGAACCGTAGTGGCATTATGACAACAAATAGCGTAAAACAAAAAAGGAGCGTATGATTGGAATGAAAAATATTCTCAAAAAGTTTCTTGTAGTCGTTACATGTATCGCGCTTTGCGCGGCATTGATGGGTGTCGGCGTATTGGCGGACAGCAGTTCATCGCAAGGACAGCGCGGCGACAAACCCGGCATGCAGCAGGGAGGCGGCAAAGGCGGGCCTGGCGGTGCGGGAGAAGGCGATATGAGCCTGACCCAAATCAAGGAAAAAATAGCTGCGCTCACAGATACGAGCATAAAGGCCGATTTAACTAGTTTGCTAGAAGCGTATGAAGACGCTCTTGCAGCTGAAAAAATGGCGCTTGAAGCGAGCTCTTCTACAACGCAGGATGCGTTAGACACCCTAAAAAAAGCAACCTCCGATGCAAGAAACGCCCTGGCTTCAGCCTTAACCACGGCGGGAATTGATATTATGAACCAGCGTGGCAACGCTGACGGCGACAAAAATGGTCAACAAAACACTGGTGATAATCGCGGAGGAGTTCAGTCGTTGGATGTTGACACAATAGAAGAGTTGATCGCCGACTTGGATGACGACGATACGCAGGATGATCTGACTGAGTTGCTTGAAGCCTATGAAGACGCTCTGGCAGCAGAAAAATCTGGCATGAGCAATACGTCGCTCACTGAAGATGCAAAGAAAACACTGCGTGAAGCAGTGAGTACGGCTGCCAAAAAATTGACTACTGCATTGACAGATGCGGGCATTGATCAAAACAAATATGCCAGCCGTCCCGATAATTCTGGCAGCGGCGCACCGCCTGAGCAGCCCGGAGACGTTTCTTCTACGAGTAGTTCAGATAGCAGCAGTACAGCCAAGGTT
>DATMYZ010000167.1:0-11643 GCA_035560675.1 Clostridia bacterium | reverse complement strand
ACGGACAAGTTGGCAAAACTGTCATATTTAACATAGAATCCACCGTTCAAAAACAGAAAATCGCCAATAATTAGAAGAATTGTACAATCGACTGAAATATCCGCTTTTCTATTGAAATCTGTATCGGTAGTGCGTATAATTGTATCTCAGCGGGAGAATTATTCCGCATGCTTTGCATAATCCTATGCAGGCATCCTTAATTAGGAGGAGATATGTAATGAAAAAAATTATAGCGCTGTCACTGGCACTTGCACTGCTGTTGGCTCTGACCGCATGCGGTGGTTCCACTTCTTCGGCTGCCCCGGCTTCCTCTGCTGCTCCGTCCGCTTCGAGCGGCGCCGCTGCTGCCAATGTCATTAAGATCGGCGTATACGAGCCCGCTTCTGGCGATAACGGCGCGGGTGGCAAGCAGGAGACACTTGGCATCCAGTACGCGAACAGTCTGGTCAACACCGTCAATGTCGGCGGCAAGGACTATAAGGTTGAGCTCGTTATCGTGGACAACGAGTCCTCTAACGACAAGGGCCCGTCAGCTGCCGCTTCGCTGGTCAGCTCCGGTGTTTCTGTGGCGCTGGGCTCCTACGGTTCTGGCGTTTCCATCGCAGCTTCCGACGTGTTTGCCAATGCCGGCATTCCGGTTATTGGCATTACCTGCACCAACCCGCAGGTCACCGAGGGCAATACCCACTACTTCCGCATCTGCTTCCTGGATCCATTCCAGGGCACTGTTCTGGCGAACTTTGCTGCTGAAAACTTTTCGGCTAAGACCGCATATTGCCTGGCTAAGCTTGGCGATGACTATTCGGTAGGCCTGTGCTACTACTTCCAGCAGGCGTTTGAGTCGCTGGGCGGAAAGGTTATTTCTGAGACCTTCCCTGAGGGCAACAGCGACTTTACCCCCTACCTGACCAAGGCTAAGAACGAGGGTGCCGACGTCTTCTTCGCGCCTGTATCTACCGAGGCTGCAGCGCTCATCATTGAGCAGGCGAACGCGCAGGCGCTGGGTCTCCCGGTGATGGCGGGAGACACATGGGATTCTAACGTCATCCTCAACGCGGCCAAGGGAACCTCGAACGGCGTTTATGTTACCACCTTCTTTGACGAAGGCACTACCGATGAGCAGGGTGCCAAGTTCGTTAAGGGTATCAAAGAGTGGATCAAGGCAAACCCCACCATGCTTGCCAACAACGGCGGCGACGACACCATCGCGGCGGTTTCCGCCATGGGTTATGATGCTTACTTCACCGCGCTTGAGGCCATTAAGGCTGCTGGCTCCGCCGACTCCAAGGCTGTCAACGAGGCGCTGTGGAAGGTCAATTACACCGGCATCTCCGGTAAAATAGTCTTTAATGAGACCGGCGACGCCGTCCGTGACGCTGCCTTCGTCAAGAAGGTTAACCCCGATACCGGCAAGTGGGAATTTGTTGCTATTCAGGGCGTCAAGTAAACTTTAAGCAACAAGGCGCGGCGCCGTAATAACAAAATAGGCTTGGCGGGGGCAAATATCAGCATATCTGTTCCCGCCAAACTTTGTATTATTTGGGGGTTTCCAGAAGATGAAATTTTTAAACGAGAATCTACCGTACATATTAGCGGGGATCTCGGTTGGCGGGCAGTATGCGCTAATTGCCATCGGTTACACAATGGTTTATGGCATTTTACGCCTGATCAACTTTGCCCACGGCGACATTTTTATGGTGGCCGGCCTGATGATGGTCTATCTTTCAGCCGCCGTGCCGCTGTATGTCGCGATACCGCTGGTATTAGCGCTCACCGTTCTACTCGGCTTTGTCATCGAGCGCGTGGCTTATAAGCCGCTGCGCAGCGCGCCGCGTATGTCCATTATGATTTCTGCCATCGGCGTTTCTTACCTGCTTCAGAATATGGCGCTTTACATCACGGGCGGCTTGGCCAAGCAATATCCGCCTATCCCGTGGATAAGCGATATTATAAACATCGGTGCTGCAACCACCAAGCGCGTTACCGTTATTACGCCGGTGCTTACCATTGTGCTGGTGACCGCGCTGGTACTGCTGATTAAATATACCAAGATCGGCATGGCCATGCGTGCCGTCTCGCGTGATTTTGAAACCGCGCGGCTTATGGGTGTTAAAATAAACAGCGTCATTAGTACCACCTTCATCATCGGCTCACTGCTGGCCGGGGTGGGATCGCTGCTTTATTTTTCAAACTACACCGGTGTCGTGCCCACGGCGGGCGCAATGCCGGGTCTTAAAGCATTTGTCGCCGCAGTGTTCGGCGGAATAGGCTCTATTCCGGGTGCCGTGGTGGGCGCTTTTATCATTGGTATTTGCGAAAGTATGATAAAAGGCGCGGGCTGGACTACCTTTTCGGACGCTTTCACCTTTGCGCTGCTCATCGTCATCCTCGTGGCAAAGCCGACAGGGTTGTTCGGTGAAAAAACGACGGATAAGGTTTAGGGGGTTGCCATGGATAAAAAGGTTAAAAACATTTATTCCATCATTGCCGTGGCAGCGCTGTTTGTGTTCTTGTTTTTGCTTGAACGGACACTACCATCTACTTCTATGCTGTTTACAGTGCTAAAAAAGGGCGCGATCTATGCGCTGGTAGCCGTCTCAATGAACCTGCTAAACGGTTTCACTGGGCTTTTTTCGCTTGGCCAGGCCGGATTTATGCTCATCGGCGCGTATGTCTATGCAATTTTCACCATCCCGCCGCAAGCAAGAACGCAGGTGTATCAGTATTTTCACGGCGGTATTATACAGTTTGCGCTGCCAGTGCCGGTGGCGCTTGTTCTGGCCGGTCTCGCGGCAGCGTTGTTCGCATTCTTTATTGGCTTGCCGGTTCTGCGCTTAAAGGGCGATTACCTTGCCATTGCAACATTGGGCTTTGCTGAGATTATCCGCGCGTTCTTTCAGTGGGATAAGCTGGGCCCTATCACCAATGGCTCGAATCTTCTGCGCAAATTCCCGGTGTTTTCGACGGTGCTATTTCCCTTTGCAGTTTCCGGCATCTGTATTGCGCTGATTGTGCTGCTGATTAACTCCTCTTATGGGCGAGCTTTTAAGGCTATCCGCGAAGATGAAATCGCCGCTGAAGCGATGGGCATCAGTCTATTCCGTCACAAGATGCTCTCGTTTGTCATTAGTTCGTTCTTTGCGGGCGTTAGCGGCGCGCTTCTGGCAATGTATCAGACCACCGTTCAAGCGTCAGCCTTTAAGTCTGCCATGACCTATGAGATATTACTCATCGTGGTGCTGGGCGGTATTGGCTCGGTCACCGGCAGTTGCATCTCATCGTTTTTGTTTATTGCCTGCAGCGAGTGGTGGCTGCGCTTTCTGGATGCCGAAACGGTCATTGGCGGGTTCCATTTGCCGTTGCTGCGGTCGGGCTTCCGCAAGGTCGTTTTCTCAGTTATCATCATGGCTGTGGTGCTGTTCTACCGTCAGGGCATCATGGGCGACCGCGAATTCTCGTGGGAGGGCCTGATTGGTTTCTTTAAAAAGCCGTTTGCAAAGAAAGCAAAGGCGAAGGGCGGTGCGGCTCATGAATGATAGCGTATTGCGTTTAGAAAACGTTACAATGCAGTTTGGCGGCGTGGTAGCGGTCAACGACCTGTCGCTGGAAATTAACAGCGGTGAAATTGTCGCGCTTATCGGCCCCAACGGTGCAGGAAAAACAACCGCCTTTAACGTGATTACCGGCGTTTATACCCCCACAAACGGTGCGATTCACTTTAACGGCGAGCTGATTGTCTCAAACCATCCGCAGGGCCAGATGAAAAAGCTGTATCAGGGTGGCGATGCCAATAAATTCCCTCGCGTACTGGCTCAAACACCTGATGCAATCACCAATCTGGGCGTAGCCAGAACTTTTCAGAACATCCGGCTGTTTAAAAACCTGACCGTGTTTGAAAACGTGTTGATTGCGCGGCATATGCGTTCTAAGGCCGGCGTGTTTTCGGCTATGCTGCATTTAAACGGCGCAGAAGAAGCGGCCATGCGGCGAAGAACGCTTGAGCTGTTGCGGATTCTTGGCCTTGAGGATTTAAAGGACGAAAAGGCCAACAACCTGCCCTATGGCAAGCAGCGTCGTCTTGAGATTGCTCGCGCCCTTGCCACTGAGCCCAAGCTGTTGCTGCTGGATGAACCGGCTGCCGGAATGAACCCGCAGGAGACTGAGGAGCTGACCGACTTTATTAAGCAGATCAGAGATGATTTTGGCCTGACGGTGTTTATGATTGAGCACCATATGGATCTGGTCATGCGTATATCAGACCGCATTTATGTGCTGGATTTCGGCAAGACCATCGCGGCGGGCACGCCACATGAAATTCAAAACAATAATCGCGTCATAGAGGCGTATCTGGGGGTGGCGGCGGATGATTAGGGTTAACGATTTAAAGGTCAACTATGGCGGCATTGAGGCAGTCAAAGGTATTTATTTTGAGGTGCCGGAAAAAAGTATCGTCACGCTTATCGGCGCAAACGGCGCGGGCAAAAGCACCACACTGCGCGCTATCGCGGGTCTTGTGCCAATTAAAGGCGGTGAAATTACATTTCTTGAGGAAAGAATCAGCGGTTTGCCTACCGAGACAATTGTGTCCAAGGGCGTCACCCTGGTGCCCGAGGGCCGTCGCGTTTTTGCCGACCTGACTGTTCTGGAAAATATCAAGATTGGTGCTTATTTGCGCCACGACAAGCTGGATGATGACATCGCTTGGGTGTATGATTTATTCCCGCGTTTAAAAGAGCGCCACTGGCAGGCGGCGGGCACCCTATCAGGTGGCGAACAGCAGATGCTGGCTGTAGCACGTGCCCTTATGAGCCGCCCAAAAGTACTGATGATGGACGAACCTTCATTGGGTCTTGCTCCCATCATTGTGCGCGGCATTTTTGACATCATCAAGGAGATAAACCGACAGGGTATGACGATTCTGCTCATTGAGCAGAACGCCAATATGGCGCTGCACACCGCTGATTATGCCTACGTGCTCGAAACCGGGCGCATCACAATGTCTGGCGAAGGCAAAAAGCTGCTGGTCGACGAAGGGGTCAAAAAAGCCTATCTGGGCCGATAAAAGTCTAAAACAAAGTAGGATAAGAGCCGCCCGTCAATCATAGGATTGGCGGGCGGCCGGCTTGTTTTACCTTTTTCCATTTGCATTTCTTACCGCGAAAAGATTTAAACGGCGCGACGCTGTCGATGTGTACCCAATTCCAGACCGGCCAGTTGGCAGGCGTTGATGCCGCCCACTTTCTGCCGCTGGGGGCAAACAGCACAAAGAATATGAATTAAATGCAGTTCTTTAAAGCAGCCCTGCCGTTACAACACACTGATTTCTCCAGCGAGGCTTATGGCAAAGAGTGCCGAAACATCCTTGGAAGAGGCGGTATTGGCCAGAGCCCACATCAGTTTCGTGACGGCAGCCTCTGAGGTCATGTCGCCGCCGGGGATAACCCCCTTTTGCAGGGCACGCCGCCCCACCTCATAGGTGGTCATATCGCTTTTCTCATACAGGCATTGGCTGCATACGACGACTGAAACGCCGCCTTCCACTAGATGCTCCAGCGCCGTTACAAGGTCGCGACGCAAAAAGGCCAGTCCGCCTGAGCCGAACGCCTCAAGCACTACACCGCGGCAGTCGAGCTGAGGCAGAGCCTCAAGAAAGCGCGGGTCCAGCCCGGGAATCAGCTTAAAAAGCGTTACGCGGCTATCGACTAGATCCACTAGCGCACAGGGATTGTTTTGAGTGGGTATTAGTGCGTGGTTTATGACCAGCCCGTCTGAACTGACTTGTGCCACTGGCGGCAGGTTGACGCTGTCAAAAGCGTCAAAGCCAGTGGTGCGCACCTTGACTGAGCGGCATCCCAGCAGCACCTTACGGTCAAACGCCACAAAAATGCCGGGGACACCGCTGGCCGCCATAGCAAAGGCGGTGCGCAGGTTGTCCGGCGCGTCTGAAAGCGGGTGAAAAATCGGAAGCTGGCTTCCAGTGAGGACCACTGGCAGATCGATGCCCGGCAGCATAAAGCTGAGCATAGAAGCGGTGTAGGCCATCGTATCGGTGCCGTGGGTGATAATAATACCATCAAATTCGCCGCGCTGATCAAAAACCGTACGGGCAATCAATTGCCACTCCTCGGGCTGAATGTTCGAGGAATCCAGGGTGAGCAGGTCGTGTATCGTCACGTCATAGGCCAGCGGGCCGAATAGCTCGAGCAATCCCGCGCCATGAGCCGTCGGGCGCAGGCCGTCCTCCGACGGTGTGGAGGCGATAGTACCGCCTGTGGTAAGTAGCAATAGCTTTTTCATTGTTATCAGTTTACCTCCGGTCAAGGATGAATTTGAATGTTTGGAGCCGAGCGGTCCGGCACTAAAGCCCCTATGTGTGGCTTTAAGCTATCAATGCCACAAGCACAAAGTGCGTAGTGATATAAAAATGATCCAGCAAAAGGTTTCAAGCTTGTCAAGAAGCGGGCTACTGACAATAGGTTTTAAAATAGCTGTTTCATAATAATTTTACCACGATTGCGCAGGCATTTAAAGTCCCTTGCAAAAACCTTGGTGCATATGTCTAAATCAGCTTTTTCTGAAGGGCTTTCTTATTCGTGTTTTGTTATTTTAATCAGATAATTGCATCAACGATTTAAACAGTCGTGCAAAACATCATAATATCATGGAAATGTCACAGCTTGTTAACGTATGAAGCTCCCTGAGCGATTGACACAAAACTATCTAGTGGTATAATAATTAGGTATAGAAAAACGTGATTTGCGCCGTGCCGACGCGCTGTAAGCGACGGATAAACGGCTTTTGCACCGCCTCGTTTTTATGCGGCGGAAAGCTTTCAAACGGAGAGGTGAGGCTGGTGCGGTTATTTGCGCTACTTGTATCATTGTTGCTGTTAAGTGCCTGCAACGGGGTACAGCTTGGTATCAACGAGCTGATTGAGCCGCCGCGTCTCACCACGCAGCAGTCGGCAATCTATGACGCGGTTGAGCAGGCGGTTGGCACCAATAGCTTTAAGCTTCAATATCCCCGTCGGGGTGACAATCTTTCGGCCTGTGTTCTGGATGATCTGGACAAGGATGGTCAGGATGAAGCAATTGTGTTTTATGAACTAACCGTAAATGGTCTGACTTCTTCATGGATGAGCATTCTCGCTGAACAAAACGGCGTTTGGAAGTCCCGCTATCAGCTGCCCGGCGAGGGCGGTGAGATTGATTTTATTTCCTTTGCACCGATGGAGGATGTCAACCGAAATAATATAATCGTTGGCTGGACTATTGCAGGTAAAGATAATCTAGTCTGTAAAGTTTATTCCTATTCGGCCGAAAGTGCCGAAACGCGTTATGAGGGCAGCTATAACGAAATTCTGGTTGCTGACGTGGATGACAACGGACTTTCAGAAATGATACTTTGTACCAAAAATATGACGAAATCGGCAGTCATGTCGCTGATAAAATATCGTTCGGGACGCATTGTGCGCACCAGCGAGGTTAAAATGCCCACGGCCATGACAGACTATGCTAAGCTGTCATGTGGCAAGCTGACAACCGGTTTGACCGCAGTGTTTGCGGACATTTATCTTGGCTCTGATGAAATGACCACCCGAATTGCTGTGGTGGATGATCAGAAGTCAATTATTGAGGCACTTTCCAATGAAGATATTGGTATCTATGAATCGTTTGACCGTGCTACGCCAACGCTTACCTGCGCGGATGTCAACGGGGATGGGCTGATTGACATACCGGTTTCTTCGCCGCTTCCGGGCTATTCTGTTGCGGACGAGCGCGAGGCGGTCTATCTCACCGAATATATGAGCGTTCTTGATGGGACGCTGCAATGCGTGCAGCGTTCGGTGGTCAATTTTGCAGCAGGCTATCAGCTAAAGCTGCCCGATGGCTGGAAAGACACCGTGACGGTTCGACGGCAGTCAGATACCGGAGAATGGCGGTTTGTGCTTTTTGATGGAACGCTTGACAATTCTGATATTGAACTGCTGCGCATCCGTGTGGTCAGCCCCTCGGATTATCAGGATAAGTTTGAAACGACACAATATAGCGTGGTGGGCACCAAGGGCGTCAATAGCTACCAGATTTACATTCCTGAAGAGAGCTACCCGGGGTATTCAATAACCTATGAGCGGGCTCAAAGCTTGTTTTCACTGCTTGATTTACAATGAGAGCAGAATCCGGATGCAGTTCTAGAAAGGAGCCGCTATGAAAAATATTCTTATTGCCGAGGACGAGGACGCCATTCGCGACTTTGTCGTCATAAACCTAAAGCGCGCCGGTTATTCGGTCACCGACGTTAACAACGGACTGGATGCTATTACCGCCTACGATACCGCCGAGGAGGGCTTCGATGTCGTCATTCTCGATGTTATGATGCCCGGTCTCGACGGTTTTTCGGTCTGCAAAAGGCTGCGCGAGCGCTCAGATTCGCTTGGCATTATCATTTTGACCGCAAAAAGCCAGGAGATGGATAAGGTTAACGGACTGATGCTCGGCGCGGACGATTATATCACCAAGCCGTTTTCTCCGTCGGAGCTTTTGGCTCGCGTGGATGCGATCCATCGCCGCGTGTCAATGTCTAACCCTAAAAAGCCAGACAACGAACTGACCTCCGGGCCGTTCATTCTTAATCTTAAAAGCCGCACTGTCACCAAAAACAGCGATCCGATTGAGCTGACACAAGTGGAATTTCAGATTATGGAAATTTTTATGAAGAACCCTGAGACTGCACTGGAACGCAGTCAGATTCTGACCGCCGTATGGGGCGAGGATTATTTCGGCGACGTTAAAATTGTGGACGTCAACATCCGTCGCCTGCGCATGAAGGTGGAGGATGAGCCCTCAAACCCACAGCACATTACGACAGTGTGGGGCTTTGGATACAAGTGGATGCCCTGACACAGGCTTTGGTTACATGTTGTTTAACAGGGGCATCGGCGCTTTAAATGCGGTCGTTTAGCCGCAATAATTAGGAGGAGGCCCATGGCGCAGAAAAAAATAACCACACGCTGGCTCACGGGCAGCCTTGGGATTATCCTTATTATACTGGTGCTTATTGAGGTAGCCGTGATTGTGGCGGTGCGGATGTTTTACTACTCCTCGGTGCAGCAAACGCTGGTATCACAGGCCAATACTGTTAGTACGTTGCTGTCCAAATATGCTGCTGACCCATCGATTGATTACCAGCGTGAGGTGCGCAATCTGATTGAAAATTTTGAGATGCGCGACCGCATGGAATTGATGGCGGTAGACGCTTACGGCGACATAACCACGACATCGTCGGGCTTTCCAGTCAATGAAAAGATTGCCATGCCCGACTTTGATACGGCGCTTGCCGCATCCGACGGCATGGGCAGCTTCCAAGGGCGCATTGGCCAAGAAAACATTATGGCGGTTAGTTGTATCGCGCCCGTCAACGACGAGAGCATAACGGCGGTGCGTTTGGTCGTATCGCTGGCCAAAGTGGATAGTTTGATTTTTTCCATTATCACCGTGGCGGTGGTTTTTGGTGC
Organism: Clostridia bacterium; assembly: GCA_035560675.1. Lineage (GTDB taxonomy): Bacteria > Bacillota > Clostridia > Oscillospirales > Ruminococcaceae > Yanshouia. The sequence continues at coordinate 2,129 of DATMYZ010000167.1, read as the reverse complement.
TGCGATTATATTTTTTATGGTGCTTTCGGGCTCTTACTTTATCAGTTCCATTGTCATTCCAGTGGGTGAAATCGGCAAGACAGCGCGAAAAATTGCGCAGGGCGACTTCAAAACCCGACTGGTCAGCCGCAACGACGATGAAATAGGCGATCTGTGCGAGACCATCAACTACATGGCCGAGGAGCTGGGTAACGCCGAAAAGCTAAAAAATGAATTTATTTCGTCGGTTTCACACGAGCTGCGCACGCCGCTGACCGCTATCAAAGGCTGGGGTGAAACGATACGTGACGCCGATGTGAGCGACCGAGAAACGGTGCAGAAGGGCATGCAGGTTATCATCAAAGAGACCGACCGCTTGGCTATGATGGTGGAGGAACTGCTCGATTTCTCGCGTATGCAGTCTGGGCGATTTAAACTGGCCATTGAGCGCATCGACCTGCTGGCCGAGCTTGAAGAGGCCGTGTTGATGTACACCGAGAAGGCCCGCCGCGAGGACATTACACTCACCTACGACGAACAGATTGAGGCAGCGGTGGTGATGGCGGACAAAAACCGCCTGCGCCAGGTGTTTATAAATATTATTGATAACGCCATTAAGTATTCGGACGCCGGCGGCAGCGTTCTTGTGACGGTTTTGCAGCAGGACGGGTATTTTGTCATTTCAGTAGAAGATCACGGTTGCGGAATCAGCCCGGAAGATCTGCCTAAGGTGAAGAAAAAGTTCTACAAGGCGAACCTGACGCGGCGTGGCTCCGGGATCGGACTTGCCGTTGCCGACGAAATTGTGGCTGCATTTTTAGGCGTGCTGGATGTGACGTCGGTTATAGGCCAGGGTACCACCGTTACCATTCGCATACCGAATGCCCTGCTTTACGAACAGCTTAAACAGAAGACGCCCGAACCGGGCGAGGAGGAATAACCATATTGAGCACGACGAACGAACGCAAAAAAACCTCGATAGGTGGCAGCGCCCTCATTGAAGGCGTGATGATGCGGGGCCCCTACACCACTGCCATGGCAGTACGCAAACCCGGTGGCGAACTGGATATTTCCGAATGGAAAACGGAAGAGGGACCTAAGCCTTGGTATAAAAAAACTCCAATTATACGAGGCGTATTCAATTTTTTTGACAGCATGGCGGTTAGTTATAAATGCCTGATGAAATCTGCTGATATTGCAGGCTTTGAAGAAGAGCCAAGTGGCTTTGAAAAAAAGTTAATGGATTGGTTTGGTGAAAACTTTTCTAAGGTTTTAGGCGCTATGGCCGGAGCGCTTGGTGTTCTGTTGGCCGTGGCATTGTTTATGGTACTGCCGACCTTTCTCATTGGGTTTATCCGGCCGTTTGTCAGCGCACGACTACTACTTTCGCTGATTGAGGCTGTGGTTAAAATAGGCATCTTTCTGGCTTATCTTTTTTTGGTTAGCCGCATGCCTGAAATCCATCGCGTTTTTGAGTATCACGGGGCAGAGCACAAGACCATCGCCTGCTATGAGTCGGGCGAAGAGCTGACCCCTGAGAATGTCGCCCGACATTCGCGCTTTCATCCGCGCTGTGGCACCAGCTTTATTTTGATTGTGCTGGTGGTTTCGGCACTGGTTTTCTCGCTTGTCACTTGGGAGAGCCTTGTGATGCGCATTGCGTTAAAGCTGCTTTGCCTGCCGTTGGTGGTTGGTATTGCCTATGAAATCATTAAGCTGGCGGGGCGCTATGACACTCTTTGCACAAGGATTATCTCTGCACCGGGTCTGTGGCTGCAGCGACTGACAACCAACGAACCCGATTTTTCTGAAATTGAGGCCGCTATCGCCGCAATGAAGCCCTGTATCCCGCATAATCAGGAAGACGACAGGTGGTAATGTTTAGCGATGACCATTTCTCAGTTATATCTTCAGTGCCGTAAAAAGCTGACGCATGACACAGCGGATTTTGATCTTTCGCAACTTTTTTACGCCCATTTTGGGCCGCAGGCACAGCATACCCGCCCCAACGATGAAATTGCCGCTGATGACGCGCTGATTTTTTCGCAGAAAGTTAGACGGCTTGTCGAAGGCTACCCGTTGCAATATTTACTTGGCGAATGGGAATTCTATTCTATACCGCTGAAAGTCGGCGAAGGGGTGCTGATACC
>DATMYZ010000166.1:0-4625 GCA_035560675.1 Clostridia bacterium | reverse complement strand
TGTTGACAAATTCTTTCATCATGACCTTTGGCGCTTTTTCCATTAATTAAAACATCCCTTCATCCAAGTTTTTCTCTGCTGAAATTCTTGTCAAAAGGGATACGCGCTATTCACTTTTACACAAAATTCTCTGGGGTCTCGTGTTTAGTTAACTCAAAATACTCTACGGAAGCGTATTGAGAGCCTTGGTCGCTGTGGAGTACTAGTCCAGCAGCGACCTCCTTTTTTGCTTTATGGATTGTTCGGTGTATCAACGCTTGATCCTGTGTGGTGCCAGTCTCATAAGCAACTATATAGTTATCGTACAGATCCTTGATCATGGACAGATAAAGCACGCCCGGTTCGGTATGTATATAACTGATATCTGTTACCCATTTTTCATTCGGTTTGTTTGCGGTGAAATTTCTGCTGAGCCTGTTCTCGTAGGTTTTCATTTGATTTTGTCTCAGGTAAAGAGGGCGTCGCCGTCGAATTTCTGCCTGAAGATTATACTTTCGCATCAATCTCAATACAGCTTTATGATCAATGACCTGCCCAGTCTGCCTAAGAAGCCACAGCTTGACGCGCCGGTATCCGTATGTCTTGTTTGATTTATCCTGATACTCCTTGATTAGATTGCCGATAATCTCGTCTTTATCTCGGTTTCCTTGTCGATTAAGCGAGACGTAATACCCACTGTGAGAGACCTGAAAGAAGCTGCACATGAATGTTATCGGATACTTGTCCTTGTTGGCATGTATCGCTGCATATTTTATCGACGGTCTCACATCCTTCCAGCAGCGTGAAGAAAAGACTTGTATAGTGTAACTTCTCGTTCAAGCTCCTTGATACGAAGCTCCATTTCATGCTCCTTGGTCATTGGGTTTTTCCGTGGACGCCCTTTTCTATTCGGAGTTGTAATTCCTTTAACCTGCCGTTTGTTATATCTGTTTACCCAATTCCTTATTTGTTTTAGTGTTAATCCAAGCGCTTGCGCTATCTCTCGCCTTGTTTTGCCTTCCTTGTGAAGATTGAGTATTTTATCTTCTATCTGTATTATGTGTGTATATTTTCTGCGCATATGTAATTACCCCCTGTTGTATTAATTATCCTACGACAGGGGGCTTTTTCTCAATGTCTATTTTACGGGGCCTACTTCAAAACAACGTATACTTTTGACTAAAAAGTGGGGACACAGCAACTGCCGCGCCCCCACATATAGAGAATTACATCGTTTCGGGAATATCGATTTTCAGCATAGATAGGACGTTTTTAATGGTTTGTCCCGTTGCTAGGCAAAGGTTTAAACGCGCTTGCATCAGGCATTCATCGCTGACTTTGCAGCGGCAGGCGTTGTAAAATTTGTGGAACCGCGTGGCTGTTTCAATAGCAAAATGAGTCAGCCGCGCCGGGTCGTAGTTCTTCGCTGCCGAAATAATCTCTTCCGGAAAGGCTGCCAACACACGGATCAGCTCACGCTCTTCCGGCTCTTTAAGAAGAAGCAGTTCGTTGGTGCCGCAAGGCCGAGGCTCAACGCCTTCAGCCGCTAAATTCTTGACAATCGAGCAAATGCGCGCGTGGGCGTACTGAACGTAATAAACTGGGTTCTGGTTCGACTGCTCTACCGCAAGATCAAGGTCAAAGTCCAGCTGAGAGCCGGGCTCGCGCATGTTAAAGAAAAAGCGCGCGGCATCAATTGGCACATCGTCCAGCAGGTCTGAAAGGGTGATGGCATTGCCGGTTCGCTTGCTCATGCGCACAAGCTCGCCGCCACTCGTCAAGCGCACAAGCTGCATGAGCACGATGTCAAGCTTGTCCCCACCGACGCCCAGCGCGTCAAGTGCGCATTTTAAACGCGCCACATGACCGTGGTGGTCAGCACCCCAGATGTTGATGCACTTTTCGTATCCGCGGTCAACAAACTTGTTGGCGTGGTAGGCAATGTCGGCGGCAAAATAAGTCGGGAAACCATTGGCGCGCACCAGCACATCGTCTTTTAGTTCGAGCTGGTCAATCTGCTTCTGACTTTTGCCCTGCGCCAAAAGCGCCTTGGTCTGAACTTCGGCATTCTTATACCAGATAGCCCCATCCTTCTCATAGGTATAGCCTCGTGCAGTCAGTATCTCAACCGCCTTTATAACAGCGCCGGATTCGTGCAGGGACGTCTCAGAAAACCAGCAGTCAAAGCTGATGCGGTAACGCGCAAGATCGCTTTTCATTTTATCAATGTTCTTGGGCAGCGCAAATTTGGTTAGCGCTTGTTTGCGGGCTGTGGTGTCGAGGTTTAGCAGCTTGTCTCCGTAAATCTCAATATACTGCTCGGCCCGCATCTTGATGTCGGCACCATGATAGCCGTCCTCGGGGAAAGGTACATTATCTTCGCCCTGATAATGCTGCAAATAGCGCGCTTCCAGCGACTTGGCGAACTTTTCGATCTGGTTACCTGCGTCATTGATCAAGAATTCGCGCGAGACGGTGTAACCAGCGGCATCTAGCGCTGCGGCCAGTCCGTCGCCAATGGCGGCGCCGCGGGCGTTGCCCATATGCATCGGGCCGGTGGGGTTGGCCGAGACAAATTCGACCATCACCTTTTTGCCGCTACCAAAATCAGTATGGCCGTAGGTGTCGCCGTCTGCCCGGATTCTGGCTACTACGTCGGCAAACCAGCTGTCTGAAACAAAAAAGTTGATAAAGCCGGGGCCTGCAACCTCCGCGCGTGAAAAATGGGTGCCTTCCAAAGCAAGATTGTCAATAATGGCTTGGGCAATAACGCGCGGGGGCTTGCCAAAGGTACGTGCGCCCGCCATGGCAGCATTTGTAGCAAAGTCGCCATGGGTGGGGTCGGCGGGCTGCTCAATCAAAAAAGCAGGCAACCCGTTTACCGGCGCGGGCAGGTCGCCCTTATTAACCACCTGTTCTATCGCGTTTGAAACGAGGGCACGCAGCGCCTCGCTCGCAAGGGAAATCGGTCCTAACATACGTTGCACTCTCCTGTGTTTTTTGGCGTGTCGCCATCCTGCGCCGCTAAGCCTACGGCATAAATACTGTTTATCAATTCAGTGCACTTCCGGCTGCTTGCAGCCTTGAGGCGCAACTTTAATAATCACGCGGTTCTCGCTGGCCAGTGCGGTGTTGATATCCATGGCATAAGAAAAGTCAACCTCGCCGCCATCGTCCGACAGTGTCGAGCGGAGATCGCGCCCGTTGATGCCAACCATAATGGCGCCGTATCCGGTGTCATAGGAGCACTGGTGACGGCAGCCTTTTTCAACGACAAGCTGTGAGTTGGTCAGCCCGGTGCGCTGCATAGTGACACGGCTTGGCTCAACATGCAGCGTGGTGCGGTGCCCCTCAAAGCCAGTGGTTTCGGTTTCATCATAGCTCAACCAGTAGCCGTCATTTTTTTTATAAAAATCACCACAAGTCAAGAGCTCTACAACATCTTTTTCGCCGTTGACATTATAGATGCCCTTAATGGTAATCATCGCTTCCATTTTCAAGATAACGTCTCCTTTAAGCGCCTGATTTTTCTGAGAGCGCCAGTTCTATCAGGCGGGTGATTACCTCGCCGTAGGTCATGCCGGACGCAATCATCATCTTGGGGTACATACTGATAGAGGTAAAGCCCGGCAAGGTATTGATTTCGTTGAGTAAAACCGATCCGTCCTTTTTAACAAAAAAATCCACACGCGAGAGACCGCGGCAGTTTAAGGCACGATAAACGATAATAGCCAGCTCGCGGACACGGGCAGCGCTTGTCTCAGATATACAGGCCGGAATAAACAGCTTTGCGAAATCGTTTTTATATTTGGTGTCATAATCATAAAAGCCATCGGGGCTGACAATTTCGCCGGTGGTGGGAGCGACGGGCTCGAGGTTGCCCATTACGGCGCATTCCACCTCGTGCGCGGTTACTAACTCTTCGACAATGACGCGGCGGTCTTCGGCAAAGGCCAGCTTCAATGCGGCAAAAAAACTTCCGGTGTCGTCGGCGCGAGAACAGCCTACCGAAGAGCCTGAATTGGCGGGTTTGACAAAGCAGGGGTAACCCAGAGCTTGGGCAATACGGCGCTCGGCAGCGGCAAGGTCTTCTTCGCAGCAGACCATTTGCCACTTGGCCATTGGCACGCCACACTGTTCGGCCACAATGTGGGTATATATCTTGTCAAAGCCAAGGGCGGAGGCAGTCACGCCGCAACCAACAAATGGAATGCCCGACAGGGCCATCAGTCCCTGCAAGGCACCGTCTTCACAATTTTGCCCATGTACCGCTGGAAAAATCACATCAATTTTAACGGTGCGAACGCCGTCGGGATCGAACACCAAAAGGCCGTGGGTTTTGCGGTCGGCCGAGAGTACCGCGGAGGTCGCATTCTGCTGCCAGTCATTTGCAGCAAGGCTGTTTGAATCGCCGTGATAAAGCAGCCAGCGGCCATCCTTTGTGATGCCGACCAACACGGGTTCAAACCGCGTTCGATCAATGTTATTAATGATAGACGCCGCACTTCTCAGCGACACCTCATGCTCGTTAGAAACGCCGCCGAATAAAATCAGAACAACTGTCTTGTTCATAAATTATCACCTCATTATGGTATTCTATTCTAGCACAACCGGTGCGATTACACAATAAAAAAGCGGCTAGGGAC
>DATMYZ010000165.1:0-2242 GCA_035560675.1 Clostridia bacterium | reverse complement strand
CTAAATCCGATACTATTGCAAAATTCGACTAGTTATAGTAATATATATTTAACAATTCGGCCGTTGATGTGTTGTGAGATACGGTTCAACATTGTGTGACAACAATGACCTAACGAGTTAGAAGAGAGGGTACATATATCATGTTGAAATTCAAAGGTGCAAAAAAGACAGCCAAAAGCGAAAAAGAAAAGCAGATTACAGCCGGAGTAAAAGTGCCAAAACCTAAAAAGGGCAAGGGCAGGCGCATTGGCAGCAGAATCAACATTATTTTCTCGGTTAGTCTGATGGCCATCATTGTGGTCATCGTCGGTTTTGTCAGCATATTTAATATCAACCTGCTAGAAAAGGACTTTTTGACAAGCTGTGGTTATAATATAAACGCTATTATTGCACTTAAAGATGAAAAAATTACGGAAGCTACAAATATCACTGCAGAATTATCCTCTTCTGCTCCGTTGGTCAGCGCATTGGCTAGCGATGGCCCCTTTGGTTATGTCCAAGCTATAGCGCCCTATCGCCGAAACAAGACCGTTGATGTTTTAATCATAGGTGTCGGCGGCAAGAAAGTCTTTGCTACCAGCGAGGCGATTAACGGCGCACTTAGTTCGGATTATGTCGTCCAGGCGTTGGGTGGAAAGTTTAACAGCTTTGTGGATATCGTCAACGGAGATAATCTGGCAGCCGTTTCTGTGGCACCCGTCTATAAGGGCAGCAAGGTGGTCGGTGCCATACTCGTAACAAATTCGCTGAATGATGAAGCGGCTATCGATGCGCTTAAAGAGACAAGCGGTGCCGATTTTACCGTATTTCTGCATGATACGCGCCTTGCCACCACTATAATGGCAGATGGTGTGCGCCAGACGGGGACGCAAATGTCTACCAATATATCTGATGTCGTGAATAATCAGGGTCAGCGTTACAGCGGTAAAACCCAGCTTATTGGCGAAGAATATATGGTCAATTACGAACCACTGGTTAATTTGCAGGGCGATGTGGTTGGCTCGCTGTTCAGCGGAAGAAATCTGGCAAGCGTCAAGCAGCAAAACCTGACAATAACCGCTGCCGCTGCAATTATCGGTTTAATTCTTTTTGCAATCACTGATCTATTATTGTTGAGTTTTATTCGCCGCAGTATTGTCAAGCCCCTGATGCGTATTGTCGATTTGTCGGATCAGGTGGCTGGCGGCAATCTGGGGCTATCAAACCCATTGGATGAAAATTATGCCTATACGAAGGACGACGAAATAGGCCGTGTATTTTTTGCCCAGGTTGAAACAGTTCATGCTGTGCGCGCCTACATCGGCGAAATTGACCTTATTCTAAATGACTTGGCTGACGGAAAGCTGGCAACCAAAACCCAGCAGCTTTATAAGGGCGATTTTATCGGCATTAAAGATGCCCTGACACAGGTGCAAAAAAAGCTTATCGATAATATGACAAAAATCAACAAGGCTGCCGCTATTCTTTCCGTCAGCGCCGGAGAAATTTCGGCCTCGTCGCAGTCTTTGGCGCAAGGTGCCACCGAACAGGCTGGCTCGGTCGAGGAGCTTAATTCTACCATCGACGGCGTTTATCACAATGTTAAAGGCACAGCCGAACATGCGCGCTCCGCGTCTGAAAAAACTGAACTTGTCGGGCGTGAGGTTTCCTTGGGCGATCAGCGTGTCGGTGAGATGATCGAGGCGATGAACCAAATCAGCGAAGCATCTGGCAAGATTGAAAAAATAAACAGAACGATTGAGGATATTGCTTTCCAGACTAATATTCTTGCGCTTAACGCTGCGGTTGAGGCTGCGCGCGCGGGCGCTGCTGGCAAGGGCTTTGCGGTTGTTGCTGATGAAGTGCGCAATCTGGCGGGCAAGAGCGCCGAAGCGGCGCGCGATACAACAGCGCTGATACAGAATTCTCTTAACGCTATTACGGCTGGCAGTGAAAAGGCAGGAGAAACCGCCCGGGTCATGCGGCATGTTGTCTCTGCCGTGAACGAGGTCGTTGCCACCATTGAGGATATTTCTCGCGCGAACGAAGAACAGGCCGTTGCCCTTGGACAGATTCAGGGCGGCATGTCCCAAATTGCCAAGGTTGTCGGTACAACTTCTGCTTCGGCTGAAGAGAGCGCAGCCACAGCTCAGGAGCTTTCAGCTCAGGCCAAGCTTCTTGAGGAGCTGGTATCGGCTTTTCAATTGAATTGATTCGAATAAGCGAAAGCAGGATGCAGCGGTTTATAGCCGCAGCATCCTGC
>DATMYZ010000164.1:0-5715 GCA_035560675.1 Clostridia bacterium | reverse complement strand
GGTAGATATTGCATTTGCTTTTTATTGTCGGTTTTGTTACCCTGTAATTGCACTTGCAAGGCAAATATAACAAAGGAGGTAACTGCAATGTTTGATTGCTCATCCTTCAACAGCAGTTCTTTGGACTGCAGTTCTCTGTGGCAAGTACTTTGTCAGTACCTGAATTTGGGCTGCTAAGCGCTAAACCTATGGTCGGCGCCAAGGCGCCGACCGCTTGCATACTGAACATATATAATAGGAGGAATTTCAATTTGAAAAAGTTGACAATGATGCTGTCCGTTATGCTGTGCGCAGCGATGCTTACCGTTGGTGCAAATGCAGCGAACTCTACGACTTGCTCCGGCACTAAAGGCACTTATACATGGAAATATTTTTCCAGCTCAAATTGCCCAACATACAATAGCACCACCGTAAATTCACAGGCTTCGAACTCTAAACAAAAATCCAACGTTAAGGGTTCGACTTACAACGGTACCACAAGCTACGGCTCTACTTGCAATGGTGCTACCAGTAACGGCTCTACCTGCAATGGTACCACAAGCAAGGGCTCTTCTTGCAATGGTACCACCAGTAACGGCTCTACCTGCAATGGTACCACCAGTAACGGCTCTACCTGCAATGGCTCTACCTGCAATACGCCTTCAAAGAACACGTCTAATTCTTCATCTTCCAGCTCGTCGTCTTCCAGCTCGTCGTCTTCTAACTCGACGTCCTCTAACACGACCACTACCAGCACTGTCAGCGCTTATGAGGCCGAGGTCGTCAGACTGGTCAACGTAGAGCGCGCAAAAAACGGCCTGTCTGCCCTCACCCTGAACGAGAAGCTTTCTGATGTGGCTCGTGCCAAGTCTCAGGATATGCTTAACAAGGGCTATTTCTCCCACACCAGCCCAACATACGGTTCGCCGTTTAATATGATGACCAGCTTTGGTATCTCTTACCGCACCGCAGGCGAAAACATCGCCATGGGCTATAGCACGCCTCAGGCCGTTGTCACCGGCTGGATGAACTCCAGTGGACACCGCGCCAACATTCTTAACAGCTCATTTACCCAGATTGGCGTTGGCTACGTTGCCAATGGCAACTACTGGACCCAGATGTTCATAGGTTAATGATTAGGTAATGATTAGGGCGCTGCTGAAACGATTTTCAGCAGCGCCCTTCAGCTTGTCAAAGAAACACACTACACAAAAAGCATTGCACGAAAGCTGAAGTTTTAGTCAAGCTTTTTCAAAAGTGTGCAGGCTTGGTGGAGCCACGGCGGGCATTCAAGCCGCCCGCTGTGGCTCCATCGGTACTTTGTCGTCTTTTGAAAAGGAACAAAAACTTTTTTATATCTATCAAAAGCTTTAGTTGCGAACAAATTCCCCTGCGAATTACTCCTTTATAATGACAAACTCCTTCTTAAGTGCGTCAGGAATGGTGACACCCAGTTGATTGGCGGTGGCCATATTGATCATTTTGGCGTATTCTTTAATCTGCTCAACGTGGTTCTGGGCAATGGTTTCACCATTGAGGATACGTGCGATCATCTGCGCAGTCTGCCGACCGAGTACGGTATAGTCTATGCCCACTGTCGCAAGGCCGCCGTCCGCTACCATCGAATCGGCACCCACATAGACCGGAAGATTTGCATCGCTTGCCACCTGCATATAGATCGAAATAGCCGAGGCGATGGTGTTATCGTTTGGGGTGAAGAAGGCATCTACATGGCCGACCAACGACTGCGCTGCCGACTGAAGCTCGCCCACGCCGGTGATGGCGGCCTCTTTATAGGGAATGCCGCTCGCGTCACAATAGGCGCGGGCACGCTTGATGCCAGCCATGGAATTGACCTCGCTGGTGGTGTAGACAAAGCCGAAGGTTTTGACGTCGGGGGTCAGCTCCTTGGCAAGCTTAAAGATATCCTCGATGGCAATGGAGTTTGAAACGCCTGTAATATTGCCGGTTGTCTCTTCAAACGAGGTGACAAGGCCTGCATCTATCGGGTTAGATACGGCCGAGAAAATGATGGGCAGCGTATCGGTCGCAGCGGCGGCAGCCTGTGCCGTGCCAGTAGCGATAGGGACAAGAATATCAACCCCGACGCCGATAAGCTCGCTCATAATGGTCGGTAGCATTGAAGGGTCCCCGTTGGCATTGCGATACTCAATCTTGACCGAATCGGTCAGCCCAAGAACGCCGAGCTCGTCGATAATGGTTTCACGAATCTGGTTAAGCGAGGGATGATCCATCGGCTGAACAATTCCAATAACCACCTGTTTGGCCTCATGAACCGTCCCAGAGGTAGCCGCAGACGAACCGCTGGAAGGTGCAATGGAAGAAGAAGACGCGGTGCCGCAGCCGGTTATAACAGCCATCATTGCAGCAAGTGCCAATGCAAAAAACTTTTTCATGATCGTTTCTCCTTTTAAAACAGAGCGCTGCCTGTTGGTGCGCGCCACGATGTTTATATGTTTACTTTTCCCCGCAAAACAAAAAATCCATCCTTAAACCATTGTTTAAGGACAGATTATAAAAAATCTGCGGTGCCACCTTAATTGGTTTGCAAAGCAAACCCGCTTACTCAGAAATGCCAACACATTTCCAGCCGGTAACGTCGGCTCTGCGTCTTGGGTACTCGGGACTGGCCCTTTCACCTCGCCCTCAGCGGTCCATTTGCCATGCTGCTCTCCGCGGGGCTCTCAGCCTCCCCCGCTCTCTGTAGGTGCAACTCACGGTTTGATCTCCGCATCAAAGGTTTTATAATATTGATTGTTGTGATAATATCATATTGTTTTTTCTTTTGCAAGTCTTTTTTAAAACTTTTTAAACCTGGTAGTTTTAATGACAAAAACGTCCTTTTAAGGCAGATTTGATCTTCTTTGAGCAGCAGCACCTTGACGTACCCGATACTTGCCGTTAAGATAGAGGGTGCTATATATATTGCTTGGGGGACAAAAATGTGACGGTACAGCTTGAAGACATGCTGCAAGCGCGCGAGCGCCGGGCGGCCTTTCAGCAGGATTTACTTTTAAAATACAAGGCTCCGCTTATCTGTCTGACGATGAATATCGCAGGCGAAAACAAGCGCTTTGAAAACGCTGACCGCCTGTTTTCAGCAGGTGTGCGGCTGATTGAAGAACAGTTGCGCCGCCATCATATCAAAACGGCGTTTAGCACCGTCTGCGATTATAATACCGGTCGCGAGGGCTATTGGGCGGTTGCATTTTCAGCCGAGACCATCAAAAAAATGATGGTGCAGATTGAAGATGCTTTCGACGCAGCGCGGCTTTTTGACATCGACGTGCTGAATGCAGACGGCGAAAAACTGTCGCGCAGCGAGATGGGCGGCCTGCCCCGGCGCTGCCTGCTCTGCGGCGAGATGGCTGCATCGTGTGCGCGTAGTCGTCGCCACGGGCTGGACGCCATTGAGCAGCGCACACGGCAGCTTATTGCTGATTATCTTGACAACGAAACAGCCGACCACATCGCCGCGCTGGCGGTTAAAAGCCTGTTGTACGAGGTATGTGTCACGCCTAAGCCCGGCCTTGTAGACCGCGCCAACGCCGGCGCACACCGCGATATGGATATCTTCACCTTTGTGAACAGCGCCACGGCTCTGGTGCCTTATTTCAAGGCATGCGCGCTTAAAGGCGTGCGCAGCGAGGCGCTTTCTCCGGCGGAACTTTTTGCCGCACTGCGCTATATCGGGCAGTGTGCCGAAACGGATATGTTCGACGCCACCGGCGGGGTAAACGCCCACAAGGGGGCTATTTACTCGGTGGGCATTCTCTGCGCCGCTGCTGGAAGACGCTCGGCGTCGGGTAGCTTGACACCGGAACAACTGTGCCTGCTGTGTGCTGAGATGACCGGACTTGAAACAGCGAGCGACTTGAAAAAGATAGAATGCACCGGCGCACAAACGGCGGGCGAACGCATCTATGCGCAGTATGGCATCGCGGGTATCCGCGGCGAGGTTGCGGCGGGCTTCCCCAGCGTGCGCGAGATCAGCCTGCCGGTTTTTGGGTCACTGCTGGAAGATGGCTATACGCTTAACGACGCGGGTGCCGTCGCATTGCTTTATCTGATAGCCAAGGCCACCGATACCAATGTCATCTCCCGCGCCGGGGAAGAGCGACAAAGAACCTTACAGCAGTCGCTCAGTGCCCTGCTTGAAAAAACGCCCCGCCCCGGAATGGAAGTGCTCGCCGCGCTGGACGCCGATTTTATTTCGGAGAACATCAGTCCCGGCGGATGCGCCGACCTTTTGGCGATCACCTTTATGCTGCATTTTTTATGTAGTGATTAGAATCAGTATTAGATTGGCATCTTGATTTTGAATGTGATAAACTGTTTATGTCAGTCATGACAAAACCTCCTTTTGCTTTTAGTGCGGTTGGCAAACCTGCTACTATTTTAGCAAAAGGAGGTTTTCTTTTATCTAAAGATGTTTAATCCTCACCGGCAGAGCCTGTGGTTATTTTGCGCTAATTAATTAAAAACACTGCAATTCCTCTAGGCTTTTCACATGTATAAACGCACAACCAATGACTTGATGCGATTATAGTTTTTCATTTCACTTGGGATCAATCAGTTTTCCTTCGCGTAAATACTTTCTGTGTATTTGGATTCCAAACTGTTTTTCACAGGCTTGATACATCGGCGTCTCCTTGGAAGAAACGAGTGAAACGCACATGCCTTCCTTCCCACATCTGCCAGTTCGGCCGGCCTTGTGCAGGTAGTCGCTTGTATCCTCACTAGCGGTCACAGAAAAGACGACATCGATATCCTCAAAATCCAGTCCTCTCGCTGCAAGATCAGTCGCAAGGAGTAATTTTAATTCACCGTTTTTAAATGCGCCCATAACCCGCTTGCGATCCTGTCGGGTGCTTTCTCCGTGGATGTAGTCCGCACAGACTTTGTGGTATTTAAGCTTGGCTGCCACTATTTCCAGCAGGTTCCGGTTATTGATAATCGCAATCGCTTTAGTGGGCTCAAGGGCCGACATCAGCTTTCTGAGACATTCTGGCTTTTCTCTTTCCTCGCAGGCCACGCTAAGATGCGTAATGCTGCTCGGGATGCGCGCCTTTTCGGCTTCCAGAATCATATTCGGGTGTTTGCCCATTGCCTCAACCGTTGCTTTCGCATACTTAGAGATACTGGCTGAAACCACGACTAGCTGGGTGTCTCGCAGGGCTTTTTTGATGATCGCACTAACCACTTCAGTATTATTGCGATTAAATAAAAAGTCGCCTTCATCCACGATAATGGTTTTGGCCAAGTGCGCGGGAATATGTTTTTTCTGCATTAGATCCAGCACTCTGCCCGGGGTTCCAACAACAATCTGGGGCTTGGTTTTGAGTGCCTTAATCTGCAAATCAATATTTGCATTTCCGAACACCGAAGCGCTTCTGAGGGGTATACCGCTGTTGGCGGCGAGCAACTCAATTTGTCGGTGTACTTGCAGCCCAAGCTCATGGGTCGAGACCAGTATCACGACTTGGAGCCCGTTTTGGATAATCTCCTGCCGTTGGAAAATTGGAAGCAGGTATCCTAGGGTTTTTCCGCTTCCCGTCTGTGAACAAGCGATGATATTTTCTCCAGCAAGAATGCCAGAGAACATTTTATCTTGTATTCCAATAGTTTCGGTAATGCCTTGTTTATTCAGTCCTGCAATAAGTTCCGTTCTTAGACCGAGTGTTTCAAAATTCATAGTGTTCCCCTTGCTTTTAT
>DATMYZ010000163.1:0-3918 GCA_035560675.1 Clostridia bacterium | reverse complement strand
AAATTCTCCAATTTAGTATACCCCCGATGCGTCTTTCACAAATATAGACTATAATACCACTTAAACGCCAATAATGGTAGTGCAAAACCGGGCTGCAAGGGACAAAAGCATTCCTTTTTTATGCGCACTGTGCTATGATAGACACATCATTACTGTTCTTTCGCACGCGAAAAGACGTCTGTGCAGTTAACTTTCTGCCCTGTCGAATGCCACAAGAGTGGCAGGTGTTAACTCGCTGCCCGTATTGTCTCTGCGGGCAAATGATCGTTTCGCCAATTCTCTCTTTCTTTTAATGGAAGAACAATAAAAGCCGCTATATGAACAAAGGGGAACATCGATGCTTCTGACACTTAACGATATAGGAAAGAGCTTTGGCGCAGAGCGAATTTTTGAACATATTAACGCAGCAGTCAACGAGCAGGACAGAATCGCGCTGATCGGGCCCAACGGCGTGGGTAAGACAACGTTGCTTAACATCATAGCCGGATTTGAAGAACCGGACGAGGGGAGCGTTGCCCGCGCCGGGGTATGTAACGTCGGCTATCTGCGCCAGAACGGCGGACTTTCGGCTGACGGTACGATAGAAAGCGAAATGAAACGCGCATTACAAGAAATTTATGCGGTGGAGCAGGCTATGCTGGCAACGGGTGAGCAGATGGCGCACCAGCAGCACAGCACGGAGCGCTATGTTGAACTGGAGCAGGAATACCAGCGGTTGGAGGCGAAATTCGCCAGTTTGGACGGCTACCAAGCGGCTGTAAAAATTAGCACAGTGCTAAATGGTATGGGTTTTGGCGGCTTTGATCGCGCCACACCGGTGGCAAATATGTCGGGCGGCGAGCGCACCCGGCTGATGCTTGCAAAGCTTTTAATCGAAGCGCCTGACCTGCTGATTTTGGATGAAGCGACCAACCATCTGGACTTTAAAATGCTGGCGTGGCTTGAGGAGTATCTCACATCCTACCGTGGGGCTATTCTCACTGTTAGCCACGACCGCTATTTTCTCGACCGCGTGACCAACGCAACCTGGGAGATAGAAAATCTGAGTCTGGTGGCTTATCCGGCGTCTTATGGGCGCTATCTGGTACTGCGTGCGGAACGGCTGGAGCGGATGGAAAAGGACTATGAGCGCCACCTTCAGGAGGTGGCGCGCCTTCAGGACTACGCTGACCGCAATATGGCGCGCGCCTCAACGGCGGCGAGCGCGAAAAGCCGGCTGAAGATGATCGAGCACCTGGGTGAAGCGCAAAAGCCCTATGTACCTAAGAAACCGCCGCTGATGCGCTTCGAACCGAAAAGTCGCCCGGTGTCCGACGTGTTAATGGTGCATAAACTTACAATTGCGGTGGGGGAGGGGGAACAGCGCCGTGCGCTGCTTACCTCTGCTGATATTCATGTCAAGCGAGGTGAGCGGGTGGCGATTATAGGCGAAAACGGCGCCGGTAAATCGACGCTGCTTAAAACGCTTATCGGAAAGCAGCCCCCCGTCGGGGGCGATATCGAATGGGGCCGAAGTGTTAGTCTCTCCTGCTTTGAACAGGACTCTTCCGACCTGCATTCTGATAAAACCGCGCTGATGGAGCTGTGGGACAGGTTTCCTTTATCTAATGAGCACACGCTGCGCACGCTGCTTGGTGGTCTGCATCTTGAGGGTGAAGAAGCATTTAAAACGATTGGTGTGCTGTCCGGCGGTGAACGGGCGCGTGTTAAGCTCGCAATTGTCATGCTTGAGCACGGCAATGTGCTGGTGATGGACGAACCAACGAACCACCTTGACATTCCAGCCAAGGAGGCGCTTGAAACGGCATTGATGAAGTTTGAGGGTACGGTTATCGTGGTATCGCATGATCGCTATTTGCTCTCACACCTGCCCACCCGCATTTTGCGTATGGCTGACGGTGGCCTGCAATGCTTTGAGGGCGGTTTTGAAGAAATGCAGACGCAGCTTGCGTTAAGCGCTCCGCTAGAAAAGACCGAGGCAGCCTCAATTTCAGGCACTGAGAGCAGTGCGCAAAAGGCGTTTTATCGCTCAAAAGCACAGCGCAGCGCCGAGGTGGCAGCCAAAAAACGGCAGGAGCGGCTGGAACAGGATATTGCCATGACAGAAGCGGCTCTGGAAGAGGCGCAGCAGATGCTTTTGGACCCTGTGGTTGCCACTGATTATGAACAACTGTCGCTGCTGGCGCGGCAGATTGCTGAGCTTGAAACACGGCTTAACGGTTATTACGAGGAATGGGACAAACTGCTGTAAAACAAGGCAATGGTTTTAACGAACGAGATGCTAAGACATAAACAGAAGTGAGGCGGGGAAAAATGAAAATTGAGTGGAATAGAAAACAGACCACAATCGCGGCTTATGCGCTGCTCGTGCTGGTAATGGCGATTTCGTATTATTTGGTGATGGCGAATTTTGCAGATGTGTGGGCGATGGTGCGCAATCTGTTTCACCCGGTTTTGCCAATGGTTTATGGCTTTGCTATTGCTTATCTGCTTAACCCCATTATGGTGGCGACAGAGGCCCTGCTGGAGCGCAAAAAGTTTTATGGCAAGCTTAAACAAAAACATCAGCGGGCGGTTTCGCTATTGTTGACCTATCTTTTAAGTATTGCGGTGCTGGTCGTTTTTGTGCTCATTGTTCTGCCCCTGGTTGCGTCCAATGTCGCTGCGATGTATGGGCAGCTTCAAAACTATGTGGGCGCGGCCGAGTCCTTTGCAAACGAGTTGCTCGAGCGCATCCCGCAGGACCTGATTCCGCAGGAATATGTCGACCAGCTTACACAGATGGCGGGCAGCAGCATTCAGGATCTTATCAATTGGATGGCCACTTCGGCACCAAAAGTTATAGGGTTGATCTGGCAGCTTGGCTCGGGTTTGATTGCCACTTTTCTCGCAGTGGTGGTTTCAATTTATCTACTTTTTGCTAAAGAGCGCTTTATTGCCCAGCTACGCAAAATGCTTTGTGCCTTTCTACCTAAAAAGAACGTGAAGCGCCTGATTATGGTCACTCGTACCACCCACATGATGTTTGGTCGGTTTATCACCGGTAAAATTATTGATTCTATTATTATCGGCATCCTATGCTTTGTGGGGCTCAGTATTATGCAAATGCCCAATGCCGTGCTGGTCAGTTTTATTGTGGGCATTACCAATGTGCTGCCCTACTTTGGACCGTTTATCGGGGCAATTCCCGGGTTTATTCTTATCGCGGTGATCTCGCCAGTACAAGGATTGATTTTTTTGATCTTCATTCTGGTGCTTCAGCAAATTGATGGCAACATTATTGGTCCGATGATTCTGGGTGATTCCACCGGCCTTTCTGCCTTTTGGGTGGTATTTGCCATTCTATTTTTTGGCGGATTGTTCGGCGTGGCGGGTATGTTTATCGGGGTGCCGACCTTCGGCGTTATCTATGCGCTGATAAAAGACAGCATTACGGAGCGGTTGACCGCAAGAGGACTGCCCGTTGATACCGAGGACTATATCACCCCGCTGGAGCTTGATGACAAAGGTTGATTAGGAAGATTCAAGCCAATAGATCGGCCGGTATACTATTAATTGTGTGAACTTTATTGAAATGCTCTAAAAATGGTCGGGCGGGCTGCTTTTATACAGGAGAAACCTCTTGTATAATGGCAGCCCGCCGGCTTTATCGGCAGCCTAAGTAAGGCTGGTTCAATAGTTGTTAATCAAGGTCGCTGCCGGTCTTGACATTGTCGGACTTGATTGCAGTGTCTATCATGTGGATTAGCTCAAGCGTGCTGCGAAAGTGCGCTTCTTTACCTTGGTTCATCCATTTTAGGGTGCCCTGCCAAGTATCGTTTTGCTGATAAGCAATTTGAATAATAAAGGTGTCGTTTGTTTGATTGCGGCCCATCACATCTTCTCCCCCTTATGAAAGCTTATTAGTACTATTATAAC
>DATMYZ010000162.1:0-2027 GCA_035560675.1 Clostridia bacterium | reverse complement strand
GTATAGCTATATATATTGAAAATGTCAATCATATCATTGCCGCATTTAATGAAAAGATGCAAATATGCTGGTGGACGTCCGGGGCTGCTCGGCCGTCAATGTCAAAGCGTTTCTTAAAAACGGCAAAGGCCGCCGGACATTCCGACGGCCTTTTAACGCACTATTACACTTTGAAGATGACGGCCTGACTGCCCTCAGAGGGTGCGTTGAACTCATAGGTGTTGCCAGGCAGAATAGCGTTTAACGCAATGCCGGAGATAGCGGCCAGTGACAGACCAGAAAGGGTAACCGGAGCGCCTGCTATCGTAAAAGTAATGCCGCCGATGGCGTTAAAGCCCAGCGCAGAGACCAGAATAACCGCGGCGATAATCAGGTTGCGTGATACGGTGAAGTCCACCTGATTTTCGACGACGTTGCGAACGCCGATGGCGGAGATCATGCCGTAGAGAATCAGCGAAATTCCGCCGATAATCGCAGGGGGAATGGTATTTACCAGATCAGCAAATTTAGGGAAGAAGGAAAGCAGTACAGCCGAAACCGCTGCGATGCGGATAACGCGGGGATCATAGACCTTTGTAAGTGCTAACACGCCGGTGTTCTCACCGTAGGTGGTATTGGCGGGGCCGCCAAACATGGCTGAGAGCGAAGTCGCAAGGCCGTCGCCGAGGAGCGTGCGGTGCAGGCCAGGCTCCTGAATATAGTTTTTGCCGGTGGTAGCGGAGATAGCCGAGATATCGCCGATATGCTCCATCATAGTGGCAAGAGCGATTGGCATGATGGTGATGATTGACGAAGCATCAAACTTCATCATCATAAGGGGTGCCATAGCGATGATGCGATGCTCTGCGGCAACGGTTGAAAAGTCGATGGCATTGGTCAGCAGGGCGACAATATAAGAAACGATAATACCCAAAATGATAGGAACAATTTTAATCATGCCCTTGCCCCAGATGTTGCACACGATGATGGTGCCCAGTGCGATAGCCGCCAGCAGCCAGTTGGTCGAGCAGTTCTGTACGGCCGAAGGGGCCAAGATCAGACCGATGGAAATAATGATGGGGCCGGTAACAACTGGCGGGAAGTAGCGCATGACCTTTTTGGCACCGAACGCGCGGATAAAAGCAGCACACACCACATAAACAAGACCTGCGCAAAACACGCCGCCGCAGGCGTAGGGCAGCATTTCGGCGTTAGGCTTGCCATCGATCATCGGTGCTACGGCAAAATAGCCACCTAAAAAAGCGAATGAGGAGCCTAGAAACACGGGTACCTTGCCCTTTGTTAACAGGTGGAACAGAAGCGTGCCCAAACCCGCCATCAGCAACGTGGTAGAAACGTCAAGACCGGTGAGCAGCGGTACCAGTACCGTGGCACCAAACATGGCGAAGGTGTGTTGGATTCCGAGAATGAGCATTTTGGGCCAGCCGAGCTGCCGTGCGTCGAAAATACCTTCTTCGCCGACGACTTTGTTTTGTTCACTCATCATATATTCTCCTTTTCTATCTCAATTCACAGCGCTTTTGCAAAGATCTGCAAAGCCAGGACTGATGCATTTGGCGCTTCGGGCGTTTAGGGCCCGCTGCAGCCTTTTGCAGAGGCGCTGTTAGTATTGACGGCCTTGAACCGATTGCCGAAATCGCTCCCGGTTCATAAAAAAAGCATCTGTGGCTTTCAACGACGATAGCCAAGATGCCTACAGAAAAAATAAGAAAAAGATAGCACAGACAATGAAAACCTTGTTTGCAAATGGCGCGTCATGTGTTACCCTCCTTTTAAAACGAAACGGCTATATTTCAGTCGCTTGTTTCTTGCTGCACAACATCATACCAGAACAACATTCGTTTCGCAACCGTTTTGACCAAAATGTAGCAAAAAACTGCAAATTTTCGCAAATGCACAAAGAAAAGGTGCGGATTCAATAAAAATTTGTAAGACCAAATGGGGGGAAGCTGCAAAAAACGCTACATCACGCAAAATGATAGTCAAACTCTTTTTAAATTGTGACCTAAAAACGAGCTGCTAAACCT
>DATMYZ010000161.1:0-7499 GCA_035560675.1 Clostridia bacterium | reverse complement strand
GGGTTCACGTATGTTGCCTAAAGCGACATGGGTTTTGTGCATATCGCTAAAATGAAATCATCTTATTGACAGTCTGAAGCTGCGGCAATTATGCGCCGCGGACTTTGCGCATGGCTTCATTCTATGAAAACAACAAATCTTTCAGCGCTGACAGAGAATACACCGGGGCAGAGCAGGCTCTGTTGCGACACAGGTAATAAGCACAGCCGCTCTCTGGCAGAGGATAATCGGCGGTGAAAGGGGCGGCCTGCGCCAGTACGTGCTGATTTTCTTTTGTTTTGGCCAATACCTCAAGGCCTGAGATGGGATTTTGGCGCAGAAAGGCCAACAGATCTGCCGGGCCGCTGTTATCCGATGCTGCGCAGATCAGCTCTTGTGTGGGATAGAGTGCCGTCATCAACGCTAACAGGGAAACGCAGTATCCCGCGGGATAATCAGAGAGCGCTCCGATGACAAACTTAAGTTGGCGGTCGGCAGCCTGCTGCCATTTTGTGTCTCCAGTTAGCGCGGCCAGATGGCATAGCACGACGGTGGCAACAGAATTGCCTGAGGGCATCGCACCATCATAAATTTCCTTGGGCCGAGCTATCAGTTGCTCTGCGTCCGACGCGGTGCGAAAGAATCCGCCATTGCCGTCATCTGAAAACAGAGCCAGTATCTGGTCTGCCGTCTTAATTGCTGCGCCCAGATAACCGGCGTCCAGCGTCGCTTGGTAGAGGGCCAAAAGTGCGAGGGCATAAAAGGCGTAGTCGTCAAGCTGACCGTCGTGCGCCACTTCGCCGTCCCGCCAGCGCAGATATAACCGGCCCTTTTCATCGGTCAGACGCTGTGCGATAAAGCGTTGCGCGTTTTTCGCGGCGGTAAGGAAATTCTCATCAGATAGCTGCCATCCGGCACGGGCGAGGGCGACAATCATCAGCCCATTCCATGCGGTGAGCACTTTGTCATCCTTATGCAAGCGGGTGCGAGATAAACGGAATTGATATAGCTTTTTGCAAAAACAGGATATTTGGGCGTTGTTTTCTTCATAATGGCGATTTCCTATCAAGTTCAAAATGCTTTTACCCTCAAAATTGCCTGCCTCTGTGACACCGAACCACTTGCAAAAGCGCTTGCCGCTCGCATCGCCCAAAACGTCGCAAATTTCTTTGGGCGTAAAGACATAATATTTGCCCTCCACCCCGTCACTATCGGCATCTTGACCGCAGTAAAAACCACCTTGCTCGTCGGTCAGCTCGCGTAGCACATAGTTGAGTGTCTGCAAAACCGCAGTTTTATACAATGGTTTTTTAGTGATCCTGTAGGCTTCAAGATAGGCGCAGGCGAGCAGTGCATTATCATAGAGCATCTTTTCAAAGTGCGGCACCAGCCATTTCTCATCAGTGGAATAGCGAGAAAAACCGCCGCCAATGTGGTCGAACAGCCCCCCACGGTACATTTGTTCCAGCGTGTGCAGCGCCATTCTCTGCGCGTCCGCCTGTTTTTCCACCGCCGAATAGTACAGCAAAAATAAGAGGTTATGTGCTGTTGGAAATTTTGGCGCCGTGCCAAAGCCGCCCCAGCGGTCATCATAACTGCGTTTGAATTGTTCGAAGGTGCGTGTCAACAGCGTTTTGTCAGGTTCGCCCGGCTGTATGCCCTGCTCTTGCGATTGTAGTAGCGAGACAATCTGCTCACCCGAAGTCAGGAGCGTTCCTCTGTCAGTGTGCCATTGCCGGACGACGGCCGAAAGCAGGTCGAGCAAACCAATTTGGCCATATAGGTTGTTCAGAGGCAGATAGGTACCCGCCCAGAACGGTTTTTGCTCCGGTGTCAGTATGACGGTAAGCGGCCAGCCGCCCGAGCCGGTAAGTGCCTGACAAACAGACATATATACGGCGTCCACGTCGGGGCGCTCTTCTCGGTCGACTTTGATGCAGATAAAGTTGTTGTTTAATGCTGTCGCAGCTTGGGAATTTTCAAATGACTCATGCGCCATGACGTGGCACCAGTGGCAGGTGGAATAGCCAATGGAGAGAAAAATGGGCTTATTCTCGTCTTTGGCCTTATCGAAGGCAGCCTGCCCCCACGGGTACCAGTCTACAGGATTTGCCGCATGTTGAAGTAGATAGGGTGATTTTTCAGAGGCTAAATGGTTCATCGTCTTCTCTCATGCCTTTCGATTAAATTAAGAGCGCTTTTTATCTATTTCGTTTCATCGCTGTTTGTCATAATACCCAAATCAACGGCAGTTAAGCGGGTTATGCTTGCCTTTATAAAGCAAAGTCACATTTTTAAGAGTTTAAACGCAACGCTTGCAATGTACTATCTCGTGTGTGTACAACACAGCAGTGTGGCAAGCTTGAATGTGATTGGGTTACAGAAAATTATTTTCGCGCCTGTTATAATGTCACTATACAATTGAGGGGGTCATACATTTTGAACAGAGCAAAAAAGAGGGCAACGGTGGATCAGAACGCCTGTGTCGCCTGCGGCTGTTGCGCTGCAGTATGTCCGTTTGAAGCGGTCAGGATTTTTAAAGGCAGTTTTGCTGTTATAAATGAAGATAAATGTGTCGGATGCGGTAAATGTGCAAAGGCCTGCCCGGCCTCTGTTATCAAAATAGAGGTGAGGGAATGAAAGAAGCCAAACAAAAGCACTGGTATAATTACCTGTGGGTATTTTCAGCTATTTACATCGTGATGGGTTTTGTCAATATTTTGTTTGCCTGGGTGGGGCTGCTATGCTTTGTTATTCCGCTCGCGATTTCAATTGCGACGGGGCATAAAAGTTATTGCAACAAATATTGTGGTCGCGGCCAGCTTTTTGACCTCTTAGGCAACCAGCTCGGGTTTTCGCGCAAGAAGGATATTCCCGCTTGGATGAAAAGCAACTATTTTCGCTACGGTTTCCTGGCCTTTTTTATGAGCATGTTTATTAACATGCTCAATGTTACCTATATGATCTTTTCCGGCGTGGGCAGTCTGCGTCAGGTAGTGACGCTGTTGTGGACCATCAAACTGCCGTGGCATTGGGCTTATACCGCCCATGTATCGCCGTGGGTGGCACAGTTTGCGTTTGGATTTTACAGCGTCATGCTCACCTCCACTGTGCTGGGGCTCATTACGATGTTGCTGTATAAGCCGCGTTCCTGGTGCGTCTACTGCCCGATGGGCACCATGACACAAATGATTTGCAAAGCCAAATGTCAAAATGATATAAAGTTAACGCTATAAATAATTCGGTTTGCTTTGTGAGTGAGTTACAGAAAAAAACGAAAGCGATGGATAAACTATAAACATAACAACAACACCGTTAAGAGGAGAGATTATAATGGCAGTTCTAAAGATAACAAAAGAAAATTTTAATACCGAGGTTCTTGAATCCGATAAGCCGGTACTCATCGATTTCTGGGCAACATGGTGCGGCCCGTGCAGAATGCTTTCTCCAGTGGTGGATGAAATTGCTCGGGAGACCGCCTCGGCTAAGATTTGCAAGATTAATGTCGACGAACAGCCTGAGCTTGCGCGGCAGTTTCAGGTGATGAGCATTCCGACGCTCATCCTCGTCAAGGAAGGCAAGGTTGTTAATCAGTCGGTTGGCGTCAAGCCCAAGGCTTCAATTTTAGGCATGCTGAATGTTTAATGTTTAAGGAAAGATAAACAGCGGGGGAAACATCGTTCTCTCGCTGTTTGTACGGACGGAAAGGGGATTTATAACTGTATGGATAAAGGACAAAAGGTTTTAATTGTCGGCGGTGTGGCAGGCGGCGCCTCCACTGCCCCTAGACTGCGCAGGCTTGACGAGCGGGCCGAGATTATCATGTTCGAGCGTGGAGAATATGTCTCGTTTGCAAACTGCGGGTTGCCTTATTACATCGGCGGAGAAATTAAGGAAAAATCGGCACTCACCGTTCAGACGCCGCAGGATTTTGTCGATAAATTCAATGTTGACGTTCGGGTGTTCAACGAGGTGACCGCTATCGATACCGCAAAAAAAACGGTGGCGGTACAAAATCTTCAAACCGGTAAAAGCTATGAAGAAAGCTACGACAAGCTGGTGCTTTCTATGGGGGCAGAGCCGCTTCATCCGCCTGTTCCTGGCAGCGATTCCGATAAAGTGTTTACGCTGCGCAATATTCCCGATACTTACAGAATAAAGGAATATATCGAAAAGAATAAGCCCACTAGCGTTATTGTGATGGGCGGCGGCTTTATAGGCGTTGAAATGGTAGAAAATCTGTACGCGGCGGGACTTTGCGTCACGCTGGTGGAGATGGCCGATCAGGTCATTGCACCAATAGACCCCGACATGGCAGCCGATGTGCACCGCCATATCGAGAGCAAGGGTGTCAGACTTGAATTGGGCAACGGCGTCAAGGGCATGCACGATGACGGCTGCAAACTGCATGTTGAGCTGGACAGAGGCAGCGCGGAGGCTGACATGCTCATCATGGCTATCGGCGTGCGGCCAGAGACCAAGCTGGCTAAGGCGGCAGGCATTGAACTCAATCAGCGCGGTGCCATTATCGTTGACAAGCACATGCGAACCTCAGCATCGGATGTTTACGCCGTGGGCGATGCTGTTGAGATTACCGATAGTGTCACCGGGCAGAAGGGGTATGTGCCGCTGGCTGGCCCCGCCAACAAGCAGGGGCGTATTGCGGCAGATAATATTTGCGGTATTCCCAGTGCCTATCCGGGCACACAGGGGTCTTCGATACTCAAGGTATTTGATATGACGGTAGCCTCTACAGGCGTCAACGAAAAGACAGCAAAACGTTTGGGACTTTCCTACGACAAGGTATTCACGTATTCTGGCAGCCACGCAGGCTATTATCCAGGTGCTGTCAATATGGCGATCAAAACAATTTTTGAACTGAAGACAGGGCGCATTCTTGGTGCTCAGATAGTCGGTTATGATGGCGTCGACAAGCGTTGCGATGTATTAGCTACCGCAATTCGCGCCAAGATGACCGCGGCAGATCTATGCGAGCTGGAGCTTTGCTACGCACCACCCTTCAGCTCTGCAAAGGATCCGGTGAATATGGCAGGTTTTGTCATCGAAAATGTTATAACCGGCAAGATGAATCAAATTCATTGGCATGATGTTAATGCGCTCCCGCGTGACGGCAGCGTAGCGCTGATAGATACCCGCACACCGCTTGAATTTGAAAACGGTCACATTGAAGGCTTTGTCAACATGCCGCTTTCTCAGTTGCGCAAGCGCCTAAACGAGATTGACAAAGCAAAGCCGGTTTATGTCAACTGCCAGATTAGCCTTAAAGCGTATATTGCGGCTCGAATCCTGATGCAAAATGGGTTTGACGCCTATGTTGTTGCAGGGGGCTTCCGCCTATATAATTCTATTTTTGGCAAACGTCCACAGCCTGTCATGGCAGGGCAGAAGTCCAACTGCTGCCAGCCAGATAGCTTCAAAAGCAAAGTGGTTATTGTTGACGCTTGCGGCATGTCGTGCCCGGGGCCTATTGTAAAGCTTTCTGGTGCATTGAACACGGCTGAGATCGGGGATGTCATCGAAATTTCGACCAGTGATCCGGCTTTTGCCAGCGATATCGAAGGCTTTTGCCGCCGAACCGGAAACGTCTTTTTAGGGTTGGAGAGCTGTAAGGGTATCAGTACCGCCAAAATCCAAAAAGGTGAAAAGCCCCAGGGGACGGCGGCCTCTGAAAATAAGGATAAAAAGAACATCATCGTCTTTTCAGGTGATCTGGATAAGGCCATTGCTTCGTTTATTATTGCAAACGCCGCGGCGGCAATGGGCCGTAAGGTGAGCATGTTCTTCACCTTTTGGGGTCTGAATGTTTTACGCAAATCTGAAAAAGTCAGCGTTAGAAAAGATTTCATGTCCAAGATGTTTGGTATGATGATGCCGCGCGGCAGCAAGAAGCTAGGGCTTTCTAAAATGAACATGGGTGGCATGGGGGCCAAGATGATACGTGGTGTTATGCAGAATAAAAATGTCGATAGCCTTGAAGATTTGATCAAGCTGGCCCAAAATAACGGTGTTGAGCTAATCGCCTGCTCGATGAGTATGGATGTCATGGGCATCACCAAAGAAGAGCTGATCGACGGAGTTAAGCTAGCGGGTGCAGCTGCTATGGTCGCCAACGCGGAAGAATCTGATATGTCTCTCTTTATCTGATCTAGACATACTTGATGCAGTCAAAGCCAAAAGGCTTAAAAGCGTGGGGTAGCGCTTTTAACAGCCGATATCCTGCACCAACGAAGAAACCAAATAGCAATATGCAATTTAAATACCAATAAGCACATTAAAACTATATAATTGAATGCTTTTTCTACTCCCCCATTAAAACCCGGGCGCAGGAACCAATGGTTCCTGCGCCCGGTCATGTTTACCGAAGACGGGGATAATACCTACTGCGCCAACCGTCGCAGCTTGTTTTTGTCTATGACTTTAAGTCCTCCACGTGCCAGCGCCACAATGCCTTCCTGCACAAAATATTTAAGCATGCGGCTCACAACCTCTCTAGCGCTGCCCATATAACGGGCAATTTGCTCGTGGGTCAACTTTATTTCATCGCCACTGCCTTTGGCCAGCTCGTCAAGGAGAAAAATGGCCAGACGCTTGTCGGCGCTCATAAACAGCACCTGCTGCATAGCCCACATCACATCTGAAAAGCGGGTGGTCGCCAGCTGATAGCCGAAGCATTTGACATAAATATTCCGGTCGGCCAGCTGATGGAACACCGAGGAACTGATCAACAAAACCTCGGTATCCTCCTCCGCGTCGATAAAAACGTCGAAGGTAATGGCGTCCAATACACAGGAGGCCGATAAGATGCAGACATCGCCTTTGAACAGGCGGTATAGTGTGATGTCACGGCCGTCCTCCGACATCATATAGGTTCGCAACTGGCCGCTTTTTAACAGCATAATGCCAACGCAGTCATCACCCCCGCCATGAACGCAGGTGCCCTTGGTATATTTGACAGGCAGGGTATTGTCGCAAAGGAGATGCTTTTCGTCGTTTGAGAGCTGCTCCCAAAAAGAAAGATTTTTGATGAACAGATCCGAACAATCCTGCTGCAGCATATATTGTGCCCCCTTCTGTAGTGATGGGTCGCCAGCTGTTTAAGCTAACTATATTATTTTAGCACAAAAAGGGTCACAAAGTGCAGATGTGTAAAAAAGTTTATTCAAATTGAAGGGCTTTCATTGGGCAAAATTTGACGCACTTGCCACATTTAATGCATTTATCCTCATCCACTGTTGGCGCTGCATAGCCCTGCTGCAACAGCGCTCCAACTGGACAGACCTTGACCGACGGGCAAGGGTGATTTTGAGGACAACGGCTGAGTTTTACGATCAGCTTTGCTTTTTCATTGGCAATTGGTTTGTTGTTTCTAAAAAACATTTAAAAAGCCTCCCAGTGTTTTAGTTCGTATCAAATTGTAGAACGATTTTAATAATTGTTCCGTGATTGGATCACACAAGGGTTACCGAGTTGAGAAAAACTGCGCAATCATCTGGTTTTTA
>DATMYZ010000160.1:0-8322 GCA_035560675.1 Clostridia bacterium | reverse complement strand
CATCATATGATGAGCAGTGACGCGATATGGGCTATAGTTTGAGGAGGATATACGATGAAAGAGTATTGTGTGGCAGTTGTTGGAGCAATGGGCGCCGTTGGTCAGGAAATGCTCAAGACGCTGGAACGCAGAAATTTTCCTGTAAAGGAATTAAAGCCTCTTGACGTGGCAGAAAATGTTGGCAAGGAAATTATATTCAGGGGGCAAACCGTAAGGGTTGAGGAATCCAAAGAATCCGCATTTGATGGTGTTGATATTGCGCTTTTTGCAGTAGCAGACGCAGTAAGTAAGAAGCTGGCACCAGCGGCTGTAAAAGCAGGGTGCATTGTCATTGATAACTCCAGTGCTTGGCGTTTGACCGAGGGTGTGCCACTGGTCGTACCGGAGGTCAACCCCGAAGCACTGCGGCAGCATGAAGGTATTATCGCCAATCCAAATTGCTCCACCATAATCGCAATGGTGCCAATAAAGCCGCTGCATGACTTCGCCGGCGTGAATCGCATCATTGCCTCCACTTATCAGGCGGTGTCCGGTGCCGGCGCGGCGGGTCTTTCGGAACTGGCACTGCAAGCTCAACAGGTGCTCGGCGGAGAGCCAATTTCACCAAAAACTTTTGCTCATCAAATTGCCTTCAACCTTATCCCTCATATTGATTATTTTGAAGATAATGCTTACAGCCATGAAGAGATGAAGATGGTCAATGAGGGCCGTAAAATTCTTGGCTGCCCCGACCTTATGGTAAACTGCACCTGTGTGCGCGTACCAGTATTCCGCAGCCACTCGGAGTCTATCACCATTGAAACTGAACGCCCTATTACGCCCGATCAGGCGCGAGAACTGCTGTCGAAAGCACCGGGCGTAAAAGTCGTTGATGGCCCTCTACATAACAGCTACCCTATGCCAAAGGATACCTCCGAGCAGGATCTTGTCTATGTTGGCCGTATTCGCGAGGATATATCCAGCACGGGAAACGGGCTGACATTCTGGTGCTGTGGTGACCAGATTCGCAAAGGCGCAGCCGTCAACGCGGTGCAGATTGCTGAGACAATGCGGTCCATGGAGGTCATATGATGCGAACGGTGGTTGCAAAGTTTGGCGGAACATCAGTTGCGACCGACGAAAGTCGCGCGCACGCCATCGCACGTATTCGCAAATTGCGGGATGAAGGATATGCGGTTGTCGCCGTTGTATCTGCTATGGGCCGCAAGGGGCAACCCTATGCAACCGACACGCTGCTCGGCTTATTGAGTGGAAAATCAGCCCGGCGGACGACGGATTTATTAATTAGCTGCGGCGAAACGATCTCCGCCTGCGTTATGGCCGATCATCTTGAACTGGCAGGTATTCCTGCGATTCCGATGAACGGGCAGACGGCTGGAGTTTTGACCGACGGGGTATTTGGCAATGCCGACGTCCGCGGTATGAATACTAAAACGATTCAGGCGGTGCTTGACTCCGGCGCCGTTCCGGTGATCACTGGCTTTCAAGGTGTCACGCCCGAGGGTGAGGTAGTCACACTTGGTCGCGGCGGAAGCGATACCTCGGCCGTGGAAATTGGCGGATATCTTCGTGCAGAAAAAGTTCTGATATTTACTGATGTGCCCGGTATTGCTGTGGCAGATCCGCGGATTGTACCCAGCGCGGAATATTTAAATTCTATCAGCTACCGTGATATGATTTCTCTTGCGCGGTGGGGCGCTAAGGTTATTCATCCCCGGGCGGTGCAGGCGGGGGAGCGCCACAACATTCCTGTGTGGGTTCTTTCCACCTTTGAAGACGAGGCAGGGACACAAATCACGGATAATATTTCCGAGTTTTGCGGGTTATTGGGAATTGCAGTATTAAAGCATTGCAGAATAGGCGGAGAAAAGGGCGTGCTCTGGCTGGCTGGCGATGCGGTTTCTCCTGACGCAGACGGAACAGATACTGTGATTACCGCATTGTTTCGCAATATTCCGATACAGACGCTCGAAATGGCATATGCCGGTAGCAGCAGTTATGTTGAGGCTGTCGATCGGGACACGACGGTGATTCACATGGTCGTTTCTGAAGAGGAAGCAACAAAGCGGATCCATCAGATTCATTCTGACTGGTGCGGAGAGGCACAAAACACGCTCCTCGCGCCCCACGTATGAATAATTGAAAGAGAAGGGATGGTACAAAATGCTTTACACCAAGGATGCTTGTGTGATAGGCGGCGGATTGATGGGCCTCGCCACCGCTTATTACCTGAGCAGGGCTGGTAAATCAGTCGTCCTTCTGGAGCAGCGCGAAATTGGAAATGGCGCCTCCGGTTCTTGTGACGACATGATTTTGCTCCAGTCAAAAAAACCGGGCGTTACGCTGAAGCTGGCGCTTGAAAGCCTCTCGCTCTACCGAAACCTGAGTAAGGAGCTGGATTGGGACATCGGCTTTTCAAGTCATGGCGGTATGATTTTGATTCAAAACGGAAAAGAGCTTGCCGTTATGGAGAAGTTTGTTCAGAAACAGCGCGAATGCGGGTTGGATGTCACTATTGTCGATCAAAAGGAACTTCGCCGGCGCCAGCCTCATGTCCGCGAAGATATTCTGGCCTCTACCTATAGCAGCGTGGACTCACAGGTGGATCCACTGCGTCTAATGCATGCTTTTCTGCGCCGAAGCATGGATTTTGGTATGGTGCCGTTGCGTCACGCGCCTGTCACAGCAATCGAAAAAACAGGGAGCCACTGGATGGTTTCCTCGGGCAATGAAATTCGGGTGGAATGCGATTATGTCATCAATGCTGCCGGGGCATGGGCTTCCCAGATCGGCAAGTTAACCGGTTTGGAGATTCCGATAGAACCCAGAAGGGGCCAGTTGGCAATCACTGAACAGATCCCACCGATAGGAGAAACCAACGTCTGGACAGCATCTTATGTTGCTTCAAAAATTGATCCGTCCCTCGCGCCGGATATGAGTAGCTTTGCAAAATCTATTGGACTAGGCTTTTCGTTTACACAGACGCATGATGGGAATTACCTGATTGGCAGCACGCGAGAGGCGGCTGATTTTGATAAGACGACATCCCAGCAGGCCATCACCAACATCATGAAGCAAGCCTGCAGTTATTTTCCGATTCTCAAATCGGTGAATGTGATCCGCACAATTTCGGGTTTTCGCCCTGCCTCTAAAGACGGGCTGCCGATTGTCAGCCAAGTGGATCATTTGCCTGGCTATTACATATGCGCAGGTCATGAGGGAGACGGTGTGGCGCTGGCGCCGATTACCGGTAAAAATCTGGCGGACCTAATTATTACCGGCCACTGCGAACAGGGCTTCAATGAACTGAGCTTCAGCAGATTTTCCGCCTAAACTACGTTTGAAATTTTTTCAGAAATAGGTTTGATAGAACAAAGCATTTTCCTGTAGATTATAATCTTTGCAATTGAACATTAGCTTATATGGACGAATTAAACCGTGTCTGGAACATAATGTTTGGGAGGTACATATGAACTTAGGTATTATTTTTTGGGTTATCACGGCCGTTGTGGCCATTATCTTTTTCTATATTTCCTATAGAGTGAAGGACGATGCCAATTCCAGCTTTGCTGCGTACTCCATCGGCGGCGGAACTTTCCCGATGTTCTTAATATTCTTCACGCAATTTGCCACCATCATGGGCGCTGGCAACTTTATTGGGCATGCCGGAACCGGTTATATGATCGGTGTTTCCCAGCTGGTCTTTATCGCCGGCGAACAGGGCTCCAAAATTCTGTTCGCGCTGGTCTTTGCGGGCATGGCCGGTAGATTTACTTATAACTCCATGCCAGAAATGATCGATGACCTGATTACGCGCGACAAGATTACGCGTGCGTTGATCGGCTTGCTCGCAGCCGGCATTATGATTGCCTGGTGCGGAGGTCAGGGAAAAGCATTGGGATCCGTGTTCGAAACGTTTACAGGCATGAATTCCACCTTGATTATTATCATTTTCTCTGCTATCTTCATCATTTATACCGTGACCGGTGGCATTTATTCCGTTGTGTGGACCGATTTGTTTCAAGGGATTATCTGCATAGTCTTTGGCGTGGCTTTCTACATCTTCGCGTTCAAGCAGGTCGATTTCAGCATGGCTGTCCTGAGCGAAAAGCTGGCCGCAGTAGGTAAGGCCGAAATGCTGACAGTGCACGGCTTCACAGGGTTACAACTGCTCAACAAATTTGTAACCGGTGTACTGGGTGTTCTTGTAGCACAGCAGTATTGGCAGAGATGCTATGCAACTAAAGACGGCAAGTCTTCCCGAGATGGTTTGCTGTACAGCGGTATTATCTGCATTGTCATGACGATGGGCACCGCAATGGTCGGACTTGTCATCATGACGATGAATCAGGACTTGAATGCCAACAGCGCAATGCCCTGGTTTATGATGAATGTCTGTCCGCCTGCAATTGCAATCGGTGTCTTCATGCTGATTCTCTGCGCGGCTATGTCCTCTGCGGACTCCAACCTGAACTCCGCTGCGGTTTTGATCGTCAACGACCTAATTCGCCCGTTCCATCCCGAAAAAACAGATGGTCAGCTAATCAAATATGCCAAAATTGCCACCGTCGTAGTCGGTGTCTTTGCTTGTGGTGGCGCAATTTATGCCAGCTCCATCATCTCGCTGTTCAGCAGGGCATACTCCATGGCAGGCTCCGGGCTGGTCCCCGTTCTGGTTATTGGCCTCATCTGGAAAGAGCGCAACGGGGAAAGTCCCGAAATGGGCAAGAAAAATAGCAAAATCACACCGTGGGGTGCCCGTGTCGGTATTGTTGTCGGTGCGGTTCTTTCACAGATCAACGCCATCCCCAATGCGACACTGGTTGCGCTTGCAATTTCTAGCGTTTGCGTTGTCGTTGTGTCTATCGTGACCCGCAATGTTAAGATGGATCCCAAATACGTCAGCGAAGGAAACCAGAGTCCCTTGCTAAAAAAAGGATAGACCAGTTTCAGTCCCTTTCTTTCGATTTTTTATTTCAATAGTATTGTGATATCGCGCCGGGGAGCAGAATATTTTTTCCTAAGGCCCTGGATAAATCATCCTGCTTCCCCCAAAAAGATGTGATTGGCTTAAAAAGGAGTGAGTGTATTGGCTATCGAAAAGATGGAGCATGAATGCTGCCAGGACCAGAAGGGAGAGATCATCTGCCGCTGCGAAGAAATATACCGTGCAGACATCGAGCAGGCTATCAGGGATGGCGCAACGACTATGAATGAGCTGAAACGTTTTACCCGTGCAGGTATGGGGCTCTGTCAGGGCAGAACCTGCCGTCGGCTGGTAGAACGCATTTTGGCTGAAAAGACCGGGGATTCGTTATCTGAAATGGAGACATCGACCTATCGCCAGCCGGTACGTCCTGTTAAATCCGGACTTTTAAGTGACGCAGAAGAAAAGCCTTAAAGAGGTTTAATAAATATTTTACTATAAGCTATAAAAGAGATATAGGAGGATTTGTTTATGGTAGACTTTGGCAGATTGGTTACTGCTATGATCACACCGATGGATGCGAGTGGTAAGGTCGATATTGATGCGTGTGTCTCGGTAGCAAAGTATTTAGAAAGCAATGGTTCTACAGCCATTTTACTTGCAGGCACGACCGGAGAGTCCCCGGTTCTGTCATCAGAAGAAAAGCGGGAATTGTTCACCAATGTTAAAAAAAGTGTTAACGTTCCTGTAATGGCCAATATAGGCACCAACTCTACCGCCGCTTCTATATCCAACATTAAATTGGCAGAAGAATGTGGAGTCGACGGCCTTCTGGCTGTAGTGCCATATTATAACAAGCCCAATGCGGCTTCCCAGTTTATGCATTTTTCCACATTGGCCAAGGCTGCGGCGTTACCGATTATCATGTACAATGTTCCGAGTCGTACCGGCATCAATATGTCAGCTGAGACAACAATCCGCTTGTCTAATGTCAAAAATATTGCTGGCATCAAAGAAGCTTCTGGTAACCTCGAGCAATTGGCAGAGATTGTAAAAGGTGCAGCAGACGGTTTTGTCGTCTATACCGGTGAGGATAGCCAAACGTTGCCAACCCTTGCAGTGGGCGGATATGGTGTCGTCAGCGTTGCGTCACATGTTGTGGGCAATGAGATGGCAGATATGATAGATAGCTATCTTAAGGGTAACATTGCGCATGCGAAAGAGATGCATCTTAAACTGTTGGAGATTGATAAACGACTGTTCATGACGTCCAATCCTATTCCTGTAAAAGCAGCCATGAATCTATTAGGCTTTAAGGCTGGTGCCCCACGTCTTCCACTGACACTTGCTGATGAGACAGTGCTTGCAGCACTGTCCGAGGAACTGAAAAATCTCGGAAAACTTTAAAGTTTAAGAGAAGGAGCATTAAGAAATAGGCCATGAATAGAATTGAGCAGCATCCCATTTTAGGCGACAGCCCAGCAGATCGTGTTTCGGTAACCATTTATTTAGACGGCAAGCCATACCCTGCCTTTGAGGGAGATATGATTGCGGCTGCGTTGATGGCAAATGGTGTTTCAACGTTGCGGTATACCAAAAAAGAGCATAAGCCGCGGGGTATTTTCTGCGGAATCGGCCGATGTACCGATTGCGTCATGATCGTAGACGGGAAACCCAATGTTCGTACGTGCATCACACCTGTACGTAACGGCATGCATATCAGAACCCAAGTCGGAACCGGCAGCTGGCAAGGAGGAGAAAAAAATGACTGAGGCAGAACTGGTCATTGTTGGTGCCGGACCCGCGGGGCTATCTGCGGCAATTGAAGCTGCACAATGCGGCACAAAGGTCCTGCTGATTGACGAAAATGCCAAAGCAGGCGGACAGCTTTTTAAACAAATCCATAAATTTTTTGGCTCCAGTGCCCATATGGCCGGTACACGCGGCATTAACATTGGCATTCAGATGCTTAATCAGACTAAATCGCTAGGCATTGAGGTCTGGCTGAACAGCGAGGTCTGCGGCATTGAAAATGGGCATGATCTTTGGGTTATCAAAAACGGCGAGCAATCTATTTGTGTTCGCGCTAAAAAGATTATATTGGCGACAGGTGCAACCGAAAATGCCGTTACCTTCCCAGGGTGGAATCTGCCAGGCGTCATGGGGGCAGGTGCTGCGCAAACCATGATTAACGTCAATCGCGTTTTACCAGGTGATCGTTTTTTAATGGTTGGTTCCGGAAACGTAGGTGTTATCGTTTCTTA
Source organism: Clostridia bacterium (assembly GCA_035560675.1). Lineage (GTDB taxonomy): Bacteria > Bacillota > Clostridia > Oscillospirales > Ruminococcaceae > Yanshouia. The sequence continues at coordinate 1,131 of DATMYZ010000160.1, read as the reverse complement.
TCAGCTTTTGCAGGCTGGGGGAGAAGTGGCGGCTATTGTTGAGGCGGCTCCAAAAATTGGCGGATATGGTGTACATACTGCAAAGGTTTGTCGTACCGGCGTTCCGTTCTATGTCTCTCATACGGTGAAGCGTGCTTTCGGCTCCAACCGGGTAGAAGGTGTAGAATTGATAGCGCTTAACGATCAATTTAAGCCGATTCCAGGAACTGAGCGAACCATCGACTGCGACACGGTTTGTCTGGCAACGGGACTAACGCCGTTGACCGAGCTAGCCTGGCTAGCAGGTTGCCAGTTTGATTTTGTCGCTGCCCTGGGAGGTAATCTGCCAATCCATAATGAGAAAATGCAGACCACCATGCGGAATATCTATGTGGCGGGCGATATTTCAGGTACCGAAGAAGCCAGCACCGCCATGGAAGAGGGAAGATTGGCCGGCGTCAACGCCGCCGCCTCGTTAGGCTATGTAACGGAGGATAACGCTAAAAAGCGTTCTGATGAGATTTGGGAGAACTTGAATTCGCTGCGCTGCGGATACTTCGGGCAGCGTCGTCGTGATGCCAAAGATCATATGCTGACAAAGGGGGCCGAGGTCATCAATGAACTGTGAATTAAAAATAAAAGGTGCGCCCTCCCTTGAGGAGCTTAAGGCATCACCCGCATTTCCCACACCAGAACACTTGCGCAGAGGGCCTATTGCAGTTATTGAGTGCATTGAAGAAATTCCTTGCAACCCCTGTGAGGCTGCCTGTCCAATGCACGCAATTCATATTGGCAATCCCATTACAAGCTTACCCCGTCTGGATGCGGAAAAATGCATCGGCTGCGGAAAATGTATTGCAGCTTGTTCCGGGCTTGCCATATATGTCAAAGATTATACCTATAGTAAAGATACCTGTACGATTAGCTTTCCATTTGAGTATCTCCCATTGCCTGTAGTTGGCGCCGAAGTAGAAATGGTGGGCCGCCACGGGGAGGTTTATTGTAAAGGGATTGTTCTGAAAGTTAACAACGCCAAGAGCAATGGCAATACGGCGGTAGTTACAGCAGCATATCCCAAATTATATTTTGAAGAAGTTATTTCCATCAAGCGGTCGACACGGGGCTGATTTTTGCAAAGATGACGGGTTGTAG
>DATMYZ010000159.1:0-2341 GCA_035560675.1 Clostridia bacterium | reverse complement strand
GCCGGTGCGGATCGGGGGCCCAGCTTTCGATGCTCCTGGTGGAGAGTATGCCCCTGGACTGTATTGTAAAAGTAACGTGGTTTTTACTAGCCGCGGATGCCCCAATAAGTGCAGCTTTTGTTTTGTCCCAAAACGCGAAGGGATAATTCGAGAATTAACCGTACCCCATGGCAACATTATCCAAGACAATAACTTTTTGGCCTGCTCAGTGGCCCATAGACGCAAGGTTTATGACATGCTTAAAATCCAGAGGGCTATTGAATTTAAGGGCGGCCTAGAGCCAGCCAGACTGACTGATTGGGACATTATCGAAATGCGTGGGCTACGAATCCATGAACTTTGGCTTGCCTGTGATACGAAAGGCGCTATTAATGGATTACGTAAAGCCTGCTGCCGGCTGCAAGCTGCCGGGTTCCCTCGAAATAAAATTCGATGCTTTGTTCTGATTGGCGATGATATGGCCGAGAATGAAGCAAGATTGAGAGCGGTTTATGAGGCCGGCGCGTTGCCGTTTGCCCAACTATTTCAGCCAGAAAAGAAGATTGCATACAGTCGAGAATGGCGGAATTTTGCCAGAACATGGAGTAGGCCAGCAGCATATCGAAGCATGTTGAAGCATGAAGATATCCATGTTAAGGAGGCGACCACGCCATGAGCAACCTTGAGTATGAAATCGCAGAAATGGAGGCTGTCCAGTCATGAAATACCTACCTCTCCTCCTGGTCCTGGTGACGATCCACTACACGGTAGCTACCGGTGATACGCTGCAATTGATCGCCGAGCGATATTGCCCCGGCACCGATCCGCGCCAGGTGGCTGAGTTTCGGGAAGGGATTCGGGAGCTGAACTACGACGCCCTGGGCGATGCCGAGGTGTGGCCGGGGCTGGTGCTGAGTATAAACCGGTGGGAGGAGGACGGAGAATGATAACTGATATCTACGTTGACGGATCGTTCAAAAATAGTAAATATGCTTGGGCTTTTGTCGCTTATCAAAACGGCGAAGAGATATATTCTACTTATGGCGTAGGCATGAATGACGATGCTGTATCAATGCGAAATGTTGCAGGAGAACTTTCAGCAGCGATGAGGGGAGTAAATTGGGCAATTAAAGAGCGCTTGGGGAAGATCGTTATTCACCATGACTATACCGGCATTGCTGCTTGGGTGACTGGAGCATGGAAGGCTAAAAAAGGGATGACTCAAAAATATGCCGCTTTCATGCGTCCCCACTATCTGAACGGTCTTGTCCAATTTCAACAGGTTACAGGACACAGCGGCAACAAAGGGAACGACCGGGCGGATAAATTGGCAAGGAACGCTTTTGATTTGGAGGACGGGGCGTGATGGAGGCTGTTCTTGGCGTCGTTAGCTTAATCTTTTTCGGGTTTATCATGGGTTTCGGCGTATGCGCAATCTGGTCAGGCAAACGAGTAGCCCAGTTGAATAAAGAGGTCCAGGACTTAGAAGAGAGATTTGCACAGCTGATGCAGTTGCTTGATTCTTATGCGGGAGGGATTGATTCGGAAGATCGACCCGGAATTTCGGTGCGGTTCAACAAAGTCGTGTGAGTGTAACAGGGTAAAGTATAAGGGGCAGCCAGATCCGGCCGCCCCGCCGGTGTTTGATGTGAGGGGAGGGGCAGGGCAGAGATGAAGGCAGCTCAGGTACTTCAGGAACTAAACAAAGATTTTGAAACGGCAGCAGAATGGCTTCTTTTCTATGAGGATCGCCTTCGCCAATGGGAGCAGGACTCGCGTTACATCCGCGAGGAGATAGCAGGGTCGAATATGGATTGGTGCGTAACTGCCAGTACAGGCACGGGTGACGGTGTCGTTTATAAGGTGATTTCGATTGAAGAACTGGAGAGGCAGGAGAAGTGGCTGTTGACGGTTGAGCTTGTCCACGAAATGCTGAGCCCCAAGAAGCAAGTATTTCTTGCTGTGCGGCGGGCGGCCAGGCGAAAAAACCAGACGGTCAAGGGCCATGAGGTTTGGCGAGGATATGTACAGACCCAATACGCCGAGGATATGGCCAAGAAATACGGCGCGACGCCGGACAAGTTCTGGCTGACTGACAAGACAATCACAGAATGGTGGCGGGAACTGGTAGAACTGACCAGATGCATAGCCTATAAGAGAGGATGTGGCTTTTAATATGGATTCTTTAATGGCCTTGTTGGAGGAGATAGCAAAGACAATTGTCCTTGGCTTTATAGTCGCAATACCGTTTGCAATCTTGATTATGCGTAACTTAGAACGTATTTTTGGTTATCTATTTCCAGATGTAAAAAGTAACAAAGTAAAACCAAAATGGCGTTGGTTTTGGTAAAATGCAAAAAAA
>DATMYZ010000158.1:0-11968 GCA_035560675.1 Clostridia bacterium | reverse complement strand
GACGCGAGCATGGTCCCAATGGTGGATATGTTTTTATATGAAACAACCACTCTTTTGGAGCAATTGGATGAAATTTTGCTGCAGTCAGAGCAAAATCAGGAAATGACCACAGAGGATATCAACGAGATTTTCCGCATTATGCATACTATAAAAGGGTCAGCCGCCATGATGGGGCTTTCTGCCTTTTCGAAGGTGGCGCACCATGTCGAGGATATGTTCTTTATTGTACGAGATAATCCGGAAATGATGAAAAGTGTTCTTAGTAGACCTATTTTTGATATTCTTTTTCAGTCTTCCGACTTTTTTAAGGCCGAGGTCGAGGGTATTCAGAGCAATATTGAAGAATATGCGCCTTCAAGCCCGGCAGGATTGCTAGAAACCATTGCCGCCATCATTCCTCAGATTAAAGGCGAAGTGCCGATTCAGGTGGCAGAGGTGCCAGCTGAGCCGGTGGTGAAGCAAGCACCCCTCGAGCAGCCGAAAAAAGAACTGGCGGATGTAAAGACTCCGGAAAAGCCGGCGACCGGTGCACAGGCATCAACTCCTGGCGGGGAATACAAAATAAGAGTGTTTTTTGAAGACGACTGCCAGATGGAAAATATTCGTGCGTTTATGCTCATTACGCAGCTCAAAGGCTATTGCGAAGATATCACCAGTGTCCCGCCAAATCCTGAGACAAACTCAGATTATTCCCCTGAAATTATCAAGAACGGCCTGTTGCTGAACATTAAAACATCCTTGCCGATAGAGAATATCTACTCGGTTATTGAAAGCTCGGTCAACATTAAGTCATATGAGAATGTCAGCGGACATAGCGCTCCCCGTTCGGATATAGTCACAGCTGCCGCTGCCGAACACCAGAGTGCAGCCGCGCCGTCTGGCATTGCTGACGTCGGAGCAGTTGATAGTCAGGGCAGGGAAGCGGCGTCTGTTGGAGAGGCGGTGCATAAAGCGGCACCCTCTGGCGGCGGTAAGCAAAGCATGATTAGCGTCAACCAAGCCAAGCTCAACCAGCTGATGGATATCATGGGTGAAATTGTTATTGCGGAGTCCATGGTAGCAAATAGCCCGGAACTTAAAAATATTCAGCTCGATAATTTTAGTAAATCAACCCGGCAGTTGCGCAAGCTGACTGATCAGCTACAGGATATTGTGATGTCTATCCGCATGATGCCGTTGACCGGTGTCTTTCAGAAGATGAACCTCATTGTGCGCGATATGAACCGTAAGCTGGGTAAAGAGGTTGTACTTAAAACATTTGGTGGCGATACCGAAATTGACAAAACAATCAACGACGTGTTGGCGGACCCTTTTATGCATATGATTCGCAACGCCATGGATCATGCGATTGAATCCCCTGAGGAACGTATCGAGCAGGGAAAGCCGGAGCTGGGCAGCATTACGCTGGGTGCACAGAATATTGGCGGCGAAATTGTGATTACCATTGCTGACGATGGCCGTGGCCTTGACCGTGACAAGCTTTTGGCCAAGGCTAAAAAGAACGGCTTGTTAACCAAGCCAGAGACGGAATATACCGATCAAGAAACCTTTCATCTAATTATGATGCCGGGCTTTTCGACCAACGAGGTTGTAACAGAATATTCGGGACGAGGGGTCGGGATGGATGTCGTACGCCAGAATATTGAGAAGGTCAACGGCAGCATTTCGGTGCAGTCGCAAAAGGGCCTTGGTTCTACTTTTACCATCAAAATTCCGCTGACACTTGCCATTGTAGACGGCATGGAGGTCGCGGTCAGCGACGGCATCTACATTATACCGATTACGTCTATTCGCCAGACCTTTAAGCTTGGCGACGGTATACAGATTCTCAAGGACACAGAGGGCTCTGAGATGGTGATGCTCAGGGGCACTTGTTTCCCTGTTATTCGTCTCCATAGGATTTATGACGCCGAGAATGCTAAAACCGATCTAAAAGACGGCATTTTTATTCTGATTGAAAATGACCGAAAGGCAGCTTGCCTGTTTGTCGATGAGCTTTTAGGGGAACAACAGGTCGTCGTCAAGCCTTTCCCGGCATTTTTGAGTAAATATAGCATCAAGGGCAACGGGTTGGCAGGCTGTACCATTATGGGCGATGGCAGCATCAGCCTAATTCTCGACGCCAACAATTTACTTAACAATTTTTAGGAGGTGACCGTATGGCTGAGGTAGCTGTCAACAGCGTTATTAAATCGGTTGAAAGCGCTGTTTTTGCCGGTAAGTATCTGACCTTTTATATTGGAGAAACCATCTACGGCGTTGCGTTGGAGAATATTCTTGAAATCATCGGCAATCAGAAGGCCACAAGGGTGCCGGGAATTCCGCCCTTTGTCAAAGGTATTATCAACCTTCGCGGCCGTATTGTGCCTGTTATTGATGCGCGGTTAAAGATTGGCGCAGAAGAGATTGAATATGACGAGCGTACCTGCATTATCGTCATCACTTGGAAGGAATCTCTCGTGGGCTTGATTGTTGACCGGGTCGCTGAAGTAAACGATTTTAAAAATGACCAGATAGCCTCTATTCCTGATTTTTCAAGCGTGAACACCAACAAATATCTTTCGTCAATCTGCAAGGTGGGTGAGCGCTTGGTACTCATTCTCGACTGCGACAAATTTTTAGCCGACGATACCTGCGGCACCCGCGCACCATTGTGATCAAGCCGATCAACGAAGGGATTATATCGCCGATGCTTAAACTTACAGATCAGGAATTTAACGAGTTAAAAACATTTGTACATAAGAACTATGGCATAGATCTTTCTAAAAAACGCGTGCTTATTGAAGGCCGTATGTCAAACACTCTTTTGGGATATGGGTTTACAACCTTCAGCCAGTATTTCGATTTTCTGTACGCCGACAAAACTGGCAACGAAATGACCAAGATGCTCAATAAACTTACCACTAATTATACTTATTTTATGCGCGAGAACGAGCATTTTGATTTTTTGGTTCAGAAAATATTGCCTTTTTTTGAGCGCACACGTACCAGCAAGACTCTTTATTTGTGGAGCGCGGGTTGTTCCTCTGGGCAGGAGCCCTATTCAATGGCTATGGCGATCAGTGAATATTTTGGATCAAGAAAAAGCCAATGGAACACGACCATTCTAGCCAGCGACCTCTCAGTCAATGTGCTTGAAAAAGCGGGTAAAGGCATCTATACCGCAGAAGAGGTTAAAGATATTCCGCCGCTCTGGCGTTCAAAGTACCTTGTAGACCTTAAGGATGGAAGTTTTCAGGTCAGCGAGCAGATCCGCAAAGAAGTGGTATTTCGCAGGATTAATCTTATGGATTCATTTCAGTTTAAGAATAAGTTTGACCTTATTTTCTGCCGCAATGTGATGATCTATTTTGACGCGTCCACCAAAGAGCAACTGGTAAACAAGTATTACGACTGGACAGCGGACACAGGATTTTTGTTTATTGGACATTCTGAAAGCATCAACAGAGAAGCCAGCCGATACACCTATATCCAACCGGCAATCTATCAGAAACGAGGGGCAAAATAGTGTTGGTAAAGAAAAAGACTCGGGTGTTGATTGTTGATGATTCCATCCTTTTTCGCACCACGCTGTCAAAAAAGCTGGAGGAAGACTCGTTTTTTGAAGTGATAGGGACCGCCTCGGATGCTATGGAGGCGATGGAAAAAATTAAGAATCTTCAGCCCGATGTCGTGACACTGGATGTAGAAATGCCAAAAATGAGTGGCATTGAATTTCTTAAGAAACTGATGCCGCTTTATCCAACTCCGGTTGTGGTCGTTAGCTCCGCGCCAATCACAACGCTTAATGCGTTGGATGCAGGTGCCGTGGATTTTGTTAAAAAACCCGTTGTCACTTCTCCCAATGATTTAAACCAGTTTATCCGTGAGCTGATTGTTAAGCTGAAAATTGCATCCGTTGCCAAGGTTGGGCACAAAAAGGCGCTGGCTGCTAGTGCTACGACAAAATTGGCAGTTCACCCAGCGCTGACCCGCACCATAGAGAATATGGTTATTGCCATAGGTGCGTCAACCGGCGGTACTGAGGCCATTTTGGCGGTGGTTAAAGATTTGCCACCCAATACGCCGGGCATCGTTGTTGTGCAACACATGCCGCCTGTGTTTACCAGAATGTACGCTGAGAGGCTGAATAATATTTGCCGAATGACCGTAAAAGAAGCTGAGCATGGTGATAGAGTTGAGCCAGGCAAAATTATTATTGGGGCGGGCGAGTTTCATCTACAACTTGCAAAAGATGCTCAAGGCTATTACGTTAAAAGTCAGCGGGGCGAAAAAGTCAGTGGGCATTGCCCTTCCGTCGATGTGTTGTTTGACTCGGTGGCCCTGACTGCTAAGGAACGCTCAGTTGGCGTCATTCTTACCGGTATGGGCGCCGATGGCGCTAAGGGTTTGCTGCAAATGAAAAAAGCTGGCGCTTATACTATTGGGCAAGATAAAGAAAGTTGCATTGTTTATGGCATGCCAATGGTGGCGTTTAATATTGGAGGCGTAAAAAAGCAACTACCGCTTGACCAGATTGGTGACGAGATTTTGCGCCATTTGAACACAATTAAATAACGCAAATGAATACCATGTGTATGCAAAAAGAGACTTGGTTACCCAAGTCTCTTTTTTGTCACTTAACAAAATATGAGTGAACGTCCGTGGCGTTGGACAGAGATCCCCATGAAAATATTAAGTACAAGAATTGCAAGTAACCGAGAACGGTCGTCTTTATTAAATAGTAACAGCCTCAAAGAGGGGGTATGGCACGGGCACGGTATTCTTTATATCAAGAGGCTATTATTTTGTTCCCAAGACGACCTCGCCATCGCTGTTTTGATAAAAGCGGCACATGTTTGCAATATTAGTCAGACGGTAGGTTTCGTTACCGATTGTTATACGCAGCGGAGGAAAAGCGGTATTGCAAGTTAACGTACAAGATAAAGCCTCAGCTTGCTGATCTGAAAATTTCTGAATTTTCTTTTCAAGTCGGTTCTTTTTAAAAAGAACCAGATTCAATTTTCCCTTGTACTGCTCCAGCAGTTTTTGCCGTTCGGCCTCTGAGAGATGCTGCGCCTGATCCAGAAACAGAATATCGCTATTAAGCGATTGGAATTCTGACAAAACAGCTTTGTGCTGTTGGCGAACCTGATTGCGCTCTCTAAGCATATTGGGCGTGACGCCAAGTGCAATATTGATAGGTGTATTAGAGCGTGACCCAACGATTTTAGCTTCAACCGAGCCAAAAGCGGTGATGCTTCCCCCCACCAGAGTGCCCCGTCCGGCAAGCATGATTCCGCCATCAGATTCAACGGTTGAATTAATAATTGATTCTGATTTTATATCACCACCGGCGCGGACGGTACAATTTTCGATGAACTTAGCAGTAATATCCTTTTGCGCCTCCAAAATGCCTTTGCCCATACCGTTGATGCCTTTTTGGAGTATAATACTACCGCCCGCATAGATAGACGCCCCTTCAACGATACCATAAACCGTCACATCGCCGTTCGTTCTGATTGAATAGCCTTCGCAGACATCTCCGGTAACGACGACATTTCCAGTAAAATTAATATTCCCGACTGAGTTATTGACGTTTCCATTGACTCTAAAGGTATGCTCTACACAAAAACGTTTATCTTTATAAACCAGATTGCCATCAGTGGCGGCGATGAGCTGACTCATATGCTCATCTACCGTCACAAGATCAACGTTTTCGCCGCGAGGAATAGCGGGCGCTTTTGCGGTATAAGGGCGCAGAGGCTTATTATAAACACTGGTGCCAACGGTGCCCTGCACAGGATTTATTATTTCGCAGATAACCGTTCCTTTTGAGACGTTATTGACAATATGCATATTTTTAAAATCTATGCTACCGTCGGGACGTTCGTCAAAATGAGGTCTGCTTGTGCGATCAAACAACTCTCGAACATAGCCGTCTATGCCCTCAATAGCGGGAGTACCCTGTGCAACAACGACGGGCGTATTATAAAGCAGTAAGTTGGGGTAAGATTTAAAAAAGCTGTTCAAGGCTTCTTCATCTACGCCAAAGGTAATTCGACAGTCTTTTAAAACACGGTTCAAAATTTCTAATGTACAGGTTTCGTGTTCACCTTCAGCAGGGGGGCGCAGAAACAAGCGCGCTTTGGTAGTTGCTTTATTAACCTGAATTTCCAAGCGGCGGTGGTCATCCCATGATAATGGTGGCACCATGAGACTAACCCAGCTGTCGGCTTCGACCTGAGGCTCATTAGGGGTCGACTCTACAGGGATTGGCAGTCTCGCCTCATCCAAAGGGCCGTTGATAGACGCAGCCTCTTCGGGCGCACTTATAGCCGGCGCCATATCAATATGTGATAAGGCGTCAAGATCAAGGGGCTCGTTTTTTTGTTTTGCCTGCAACAGCCTGAACAACAAACTGCCTTTTTTTTCTTGGTCCTCTTGTTTCATGGTAGCCTCCTCTTTCACGGTTTATTTTTGAAAAAGGAATTATCTTAAAAGCGCCATTCGCCTTTTAGCGCCGACTTGATTAGCATAGTGCCGGTGGATGCATCAAAATAGCAAGTGCGGCCATAGTTTTTGCCGGTATCTTCAGCTACGATAGGAATGCGAAACCGTGCCAATCCGGCTTTGACGGCCTGAGTATTGCGCCCGCCAATGTTTCCCAAAGGGGAATTTGCTGTTTCGGCAAACATTTGAGCACCGCCTGCAATTTTAGCAGTTAGAGCTGCTGCACGTGCGCCTTGCAACTGCATGGCCTTTAGCAACTCCAGCAAGGCCGTATCTGCAAATTTTAGCGGCTGGCTACTTCCAGAGGATAATTGCTTGCTGTCTGGCAGCATAATGTGTGCCATACCGGCAACTCTTTTTTCAGCATCATGTAGGCAAATTGCCACGCAGGAACCAAGCGCAAAGGTGACCAGCTCATCTTCACCTTTTACGACATTCATATCGGCAATGCCAACCTTAACCGTATTCTTCATTACTCAACCCCGAGGTTTCGCATAATTCTTTGCAGAGAATCTGCGGTGGGAATCAACAGAATATGGCTGGTCATATTCTCGGAATCACCGTTAAACTCATCTTGAATAAAAATGACTTTATCGCTGATATCAGCAAAATAAATTGCAGGCACGCTTAAAATAGCACCAGCCATATCAACTGTCATGGAGGGCACCGAAATATCGATGGTCAGGCCGGTCAGCTGCGCAATAGCATTGACGTAAGAGGCGGCCATAATATTCCCAATCTCTTCCAGGGCTGAAATGGAAAGCTCATCAAGCTCATGAAAGCCCTGAAAACAGCCTCCTAAAAGATCATTGACGATAGCGTGAGCAAAATCTTTTTCCAGCAAAAACATCATCATGCCACTGACCTCGCCCGAGATGGTTAGCATAATGCCCACTATCATTGTTTCTGGCCCGCCCAGCAGTTCAGATACTTTTTCATAATCCAGAACATTTATGGTTGGCACGCTGATGCTTACTGGCTTTTGCAGCATAGCTGCTAATGACGTGGCCGCATTGCCAGTGCCGATATTGCCAATTTCGCGCAGTACATCAAGGTGTATTGCATTTAGGTCGCTGTAATCGTGTAATGCCATATATCTAAAACCTCTTTCGTTTGCGAATCGTTATAAATAGAGGGCTATCTCAGGTTGTTAATCATTTCATCAATTTCATCGGCGGCTTGCACCACCCGAGAATTCATCTGGAAAGAGCGCTGAGCCTGAATCATATTGACCATCTGGTCGCTTAGCTCGACGTTAGAATTTTCAAGAAAATTCTGTAAAACTGTTGAGGTTGTATTGTCGGCCTTGGCTGCAACAGCCTTGCCTGAAATATCGTTTGCCGTAAAAGAGCCGCCATCTGTCGGAGTTAGACCATAAGGGTTAGAAAAATGGTACAATCCAATCTTCTCGGCCAGTTCATCAGTAATGGGCGAACCACTCTCGTCTAATTCCAGAGAAATGCGCTTACCCTTACCGGTTAAAACATGAGAGCCGTCAGAAGTTACCAAATACGCTTTTTTACCTTCTATGCTGACAGAAAAGTTGCCATTTCGGGTATATTGAGTCTCGCCTGAGGCAGTTTCCACTGCAAAGAGGCCCTCACCGTTTATGGCAAAGTCCAACGTTCTGCCAGTGGAAAGATAGCCACCTTGGCTGTACAGCAGATTTACCTGCCCGATGCGCACACCATGACCAACCATGTCGTAGCTTGTTGCGGTATCATCTGTGTTGTCGGCCGTATCTTCAGCCGCAGCGTTATTCTCTGTGCCGGTAGAGGAGCTATTATAATTGCGGTGGATATTCATTCGGGTATAAAGCAGGTTCTGAAAAGAAGATTCCTGCGTCTTGTATCCAACAGTGTTAATGTTGGCTATGTTATTTGACGTAACATCCATATGCGACTGTGAAGCCAGCATGCCGGCAACGCCGGTGTAAAAGGCAATACTCATATTCAGCACCTCATTGCTATAATATTATAAAGAAGCGATATTGGCGGCCTTCTGTTCAATTTCATCAATCATCATCAACGCTTTGCTGCAACTTTGAAAGGTTCGTTGCGTCTCCATCAGCAAAGCGACTTCGCGGTTGTAATTGGTGTTGGAGGCTTCCAGCAGTCCTTGCCCCACCTTTGCAGAGTCTGCCTCAGAAAGACCGGCAGTCTCGCCCAATTCGCCATCTCCCCCCGCCACCTGGAACAGGCCGTTTGGAAATTTTTCAAGCTCAGCCTCGGGAGATGCCACAATAATCTGCAGATTACCAATCAGACGGCCCTTTGTGTTATAAACCGCACCTTCAGAATTAACCGTAAAGTCGGCCCCTTCTATTTTAAGATCACCGCGCGATCCTTGAACCCTGCCGACGCCCGGCAAAATGAGGTAGCCATCTTTATCAATATCAAACTGTCCGTTGCGGGTCAGATATTGCTTGCCTTCAGCATCCTTTACGGTGAAAAAGCCTTCACCCAAAATGGCCAGAGCAAACGGCATGTCGGTGGTTTTTACGAAGCTTTCGTCAAATTGGGTAGGGACATCCTCTACGACTTTAGCCGCGTCACCAGTGCCAATGACTGTGCGGTTGTAGCCCTGCTGACGTGCCAGCAACGCTTGCTGAAAGGTGGTGCTGACAACGCGTTCCGATTTGAAACCTGGGGTATTGGCATTTGCCATATTGTTTGCAATGACGTTCAACGTACGTTGCTGCATCAACATACCGGAAGCAGCAGTAAAGAAGCCTGATGCCATGCCATTATCCCTCCAAATAGTCATGTAGGAAGCTGCGAAGCTTTAAAATAGCTTTTGAACGGGCCTGGCAGACCCGAGCTTCGCTGACTTTGAGTACCTCTGCGATTTCGTGTAGCTTTAAATGTTCGAAGTAGTAAAGCGAGATAACAAGCCGATCGCGCTCACTTAGTGCATCGATGGCTTTCATCAGCTTTTGGTGCAACTCGCTGCGAATCAGCGACGATTCAGGTTGCTCGAAGTCACCGGCTGCATCGATCTCGCCGTTTTCTGCTACGCTGCTCAGCAGCATTTCAAACGAAAGCAAAACAGAATTTGATATTTCACGGTAGTGCTTGTAAACCATCGATTCATCCACGCACAGATGGTCGGCAAGTTCCTTGACGGAAGGCACACGCATTAGCTTATTGGCAAGTTCGTCGTAGGCGGCGGTGATGTCGCGCGCCGTTTTGCGCACCCGTCTGGGCAGCCAGTCCTGTTTGCGAATAAAGTCTATATTTGCGCACTTGATACGCGAAAAAGCGTAAGATTCAAAATTCCCGCTTTTTAACGGATCAAAGCGCTCAATGCAGTCAATCAGTGTAATGATACCGTTGTTAACAATATCTTCAACCTCGGCATAGGAGGCGGTGATGCCGCGCATTTGCGCAGCTACAGTTTTTGGTATGTAGCTATATTGCATGACGAGGTCGTTGCGAAGCGCTACGCTGGGGGCTTTCAAATAATTTTCCAGCAGGGCCAGGGATTCGGTTGGCGGCAGTTGTGTCTTCACAGCTTGTCACTCCCTTCACTGGGGATGGGATCAGGCGACAGCAATATTGCCAAGCGCCTGTATCTGAACGGTGCTGTCAATCTCGCTGAACGAAAGCACAATCACATTAGGATAAAACTGGTCAATCAGCTTTTTATAATACATCCGCACTATTGGCGAGGTGAGAATGACCGAGTGTGGAACCAGCTCACGTATCTTATCAATCTGCGCTCCTGAAGCTGAAATAATGGACTGGATGGTGGTAGGTTCCAGCGCCAGGTATGAGCCGGTGTCAAGCTTTTTAACAGAACCCATAATCATATTCTCAATTTTGGCGTCTAGGGTGATAACTTTGAGCTGCTCTGCCTCGGCGAACTGGTGCGAAATGGTACGCTTTAATGATTGTCGCACATATTCTGTCAACATGTCCGCATCTTTGATAGAAGCGCCATAATCGCCTAGTACCTCAAGGATTGTCTCCATGTCTCGGATAGGAACGCCCTCACGTAGCAGGTTGCACAGAACCTTTTGCAAAGTAGAAACACTAACAATACCGGGGATAATATCACTGACGATAGTTTCATTGGCCTTTTTAAGGTTTATCAGCAGGTTATTGACCTCCTGACGGGTGAGCAGTTCATAGGCGTGCTGACGAATAATTTCTGAGAGATGAGTGATAATCACCGAGGTGGGGTCAATCAGTGTGTAGCCTGCAAGCTCAGCCTTAATTTTTTTGTCAAGGCTAATCCACTTGGCGGGAATGCCGAATGCAGGCTCGATGGTATCGATGCCATCTATTGATTCAACCTTACTGTCAGGGGCCAGTGCAAGATAATGGTCGATTAAAACATCGCCTATGGCAATGCGTTCGCCCTTAAACTTGATACTGTACTGGTTTGGGTTGAGCTGACCGCTGTCTTTTAAACGCACTGATGGGATAACCAGGCCCATATCGATAGCGAACTGCTTTCGAAACATGACCACGCGGTCTATAAAGCTGCCGCCGCTAGCCTCATCAACTAACGGAATCAGGCTGTAACCAAACTCCAGCTCAATCGGCTCAACATTGAGTAGACCGTAGACATTGTCGATGTTCTTATAAAAAGAGGCCTCGCTGGCAACCTCCTCGGTGGAGGTTGCAGTGGACGCGGCGGACGCAGTTACAAGCGCGGCCTTTTGTTTACGTAAAATGACGATACCTGTTGAGATTAGTATACCAGACACAAGAATAATCTGCAACGGAGGGAAGCCAATAAATGACAGCGAAATCATGACGAAGCCGGATAGAATAAGCACCACAGGCTGCGATAAAAACTGCTTGACTACCGCGGTGTTGAGGTTTGATTCTGACGCCGAACGGGTAACGATCATACCCGTTGCCATACTAATTAAGAGGGCAGGAATCTGAGACATCAGGCCGTCTCCTACCGTGGCAGTAGAGTATATCGACATAATCTGGCTGAAGGTACCCACATGGTTTAGAAAACCCATGAGAATGCCGCCGAGAAGGTTAATGATGGTAACGACAATAGAAACGATGGCGTCGCCTTTGACAAATTTGGTAGCGCCGTCCATAGAACCGAAAAAGTCGGCCTCACGCTGAATTTTTTCACGGCGGATACGCGCCTTTGCCTCGTCAATTAAACCGGAGTTCAAGTCGGCGTCAATAGCCATCTGTTTTCCGGGCATGGCGTCTAAGGTGAAGCGGGCGGCAACCTCGGCCACGCGCTCAGAGCCCTTAGTAATAACCATAAATTGCACGATAACAATAATCAGAAATATGACAAGACCGATGATGACATTGCCACGGATAACAAACTTGCCAAAGGTTTCTATAACTTTACCGGCGTACCCGTTGTTGCTTAAGATTAGGCGGGTTGACGAAATCGTCAGCGCCATTCGAAAAACCGTAGTAATCAAAAGCAGCGATGGAAAGATAGAAAATTCCAGCGGCTCCTTGATATACATGGTAGTGAGCAGAATAAC
>DATMYZ010000157.1:0-4036 GCA_035560675.1 Clostridia bacterium | reverse complement strand
CCCCTCAAAGGCACCTACCAATGACAGAACACCCAGAAATGCTGTAACCGCCGCCAACAAAACTTCTGAAGGGGCGCCCACCATGATTAACGCGGGCGAGGTGATAAAGATAAACGGTACCAAGAAAGCGACAATTCCTAGCCGAAATGCGCGAAATCCGGTTTTGTTGGGATCCGCGTCCGCAAGTGCCGCTGCGGTATATGCCGTGATGGCTACCGGCGGAGTAATGGCGCCGATGCACGAAAAGATGAAGATGAACATATGCGCCGCGATGGGTATAATGCCCATTTCAATCAGTGGAGGCGCCAAGACTGAAGCCAAAATAATATAGACGGCTGTTGGGGGCATTCCGCAGCCTAGAATAATGGTGATGACGGCGGCGATGAGCGCGCCGATATAAATATTTCCGTTTGCGATGCTAATAAGCGAATATGAAAGCTTTGCGCCCAGACCAGTCATGGATAGAACGCCCACAATAATGCCGGCGGTTGCACACGTAGCAACAATCGAAAGCACCGAACTTGAACCCGACGACAGTGCGTCTGCAACCTGCTTCAGGCTGGGTCGTGTGGATTTTCTCATATAAGCGACAACCAAAATCGCTAGTATGGAATAGAACGCCGACTTAATTGGGCTAAATCCCACGATGATTAGTCCGACTAGGCAGATAATTGGGATTACAAAAATGCCGCGTTCCCGCATGACGGATCCTACCGATGGCAAACCTTCCTTTGGAAGCCCGCGCAGGCCGCTTTTTACTGCAATGGCATCAACTGACATAATAATTGAGAAGTAATACAACAAAGCGGGCAACGTTGCGGCGAATGCAATCTCCATATAGGGAATACCGACATATTCCGCCATAATAAAGGCGCCTGCGCCCATGATGGGTGGCGTAAACATACCGCCGCTGGAGGCTACCGCCTCAACTGCCGCTGCTTCATGGGGCTTATAACCGGTGCGTTTCATCAATGGGATGGTAAAGGAGCCCGTTGTTACAACGTTTGCTGCCGAAGAACCGGATATCATACCCATCAGGCCGCTAGCGACAACTGCTGTTTTGGCAGGCCCACCGCGGTAGCGTCCGGTAATGGCATAAGAGATATCAACAAACCATTGTCCGGTACCAAACGCCTCAAGAAACGAACCGAAAATAACAAATAGAATGATGTAGCTGGCCGCAATTCCCATTGGAACACCAAATATGCCCTCTGTAGAAACATACATAAATGTTATGATGCGCTTCCAAGATTCTCCCTTATGTGCCATCATACCCGGCATATATGGGCCATACATGGTATAAATAATAAATACAATAGCAGTGACGCTTAAAAATTTTCCAGTAGTACGGCGGGTAGCCTCCAGCACACAGAGAAGCATGATCGTTCCCATGATAATGTCTGTCTGAGGGGGACTGCCCACCTTTAGAATGCGATTTTGCCACACGGCCATAATATAAATACCTGAGGTAATAAACGCCGCTGCTAACAGGTAATCAACTGCCATAGTCCACGCGCGCGGTTGCTTGCCGAACTTAAGGTGCGTAGTCAAAAATATCGTGGGGCACAGCAGCGTAATGAGCAATGCGCGCTGTATCATATCAGAAAAACTTCCAAACGCCGACATATACAGAAAGATGAGTGAAGAAACGACATACACAATATGTACAAATGGCTTTACCCAAATTTCCTCTTTCAAGACCTTGCTCATTATAAAACTCCTGCCTCTTTAAAGAATTTTTCTGCGCCTGGGTGCAAAGAAATTGGCAGAGCTTCCACCGCAGATTTGAGGCTTAGTCCTTTTGCTGCGGGGTTAGAGGTCTTTATCTTTTCAAGATTCTCTGAGAAAAAGGCCTTGGTCATATCATA
Organism: Clostridia bacterium; assembly: GCA_035560675.1. GTDB lineage: Bacteria > Bacillota > Clostridia > Oscillospirales > Ruminococcaceae > Yanshouia. The sequence goes on along the minus strand of DATMYZ010000157.1, from coordinate 2,168 downwards.
TACTAGGCCTTCAGGCAACTCCGCGCTGCATACGACCATGTTAGACAAATTGATGACCTTAATATCATTGGATGTTGAATATACATCTTTGCCGATGGTGTATTCGGCATAATAAGGATATTTTTTGACGATCTGCATGCGCATCTCATCCTCAATTGCAATAATAACGATATCTTTGCGCGTGACAGCCAGCTCGGTAATTGCGGAGGCGGGTGCAGCAGACTGTACGACAACTGCGTCGCATTTTCCATCAGTTAAGGCGGACATGCCATCGGAATATGAGATGTAAGTAGCCTTAACATCATCAATGGTGAATCCGTATTCGCCCCAGACATCCTTTGCCATATTAATTGCGCCACCGCCGGCAGGCCCCATTACGACACGCTTACCTTTAAGGTCTTGCATGGTTTTAATGCCGGTGCCCTCTAGTGTTACGACGTGAAATACGCCTTTGGATAGGCCGCTAAACATGGCCGCAACTTTTTCATGTTTTTTGTCATAAGGGGCTGTACCATTGACCGCCGCATAAGCCATAGGCCCTTGTGTAATAGCAATCTGTAGCGTACCGTCCTCTATCAGACCATTGTTTTCTACGGCGCCTCCGGTCACCTGGGCGGTGGTTTGAATGTCAAGCTCGTTAGTGATGATATCAGCCATTGCAATACCTATCGGGTAATAAGCGCCGCCAGCCGCTGCCGTGCCAACAGAAAGGAATTTAGGCTTTTCATATGAAGGTGTAGCGTTAGAATCAGGTATTGACGACACTTGCGAGGATGCCGAAGGCGTGAGCTGAGGAGCAGATGAGGCAGCCGGAGTACTACTAGCGCCGCATGCGGTAAGACCTACTGCAATTAACAAGGTCACCAATAAGATTGATACAAACTTTTTCATTTTTACAGCCTCCTATTTTTTTAATCAGTTAACAGTGTCGTTTAAAACGGCTCTGCTGGGTCAAGAGCTTTGCTCGGATAATTTGTGTCCATCTGTTTGACGTACGTAAGTTTCCAAACAGGGATTACCAATATAATACGACTTTTCCGATATACCGAGGCACCCTATAGGGTGCCATATGGCCTTTTTATATCTGTGCACATAGGAAACATCATCATCATGTGGATTCTCTCTCAACTAGCTCTGCTTCGAAACGTGTGATTATGGGCGCGGGATCACCCGTGCCTTCAATCAGCTCGATCAGACGGTTTACAGCCTGTTCACCGATTTTAAATCCAGGCATCTCCATGACTGTTAGAGGCGTTTCTAGCATTGCAGTGATCGGGTTTCCTGTGCAATCTATCAGTTTGACATCTTCTGGTATGCGTAAACCCTGCTTGCGCAGTGCCCGTACTGCGCCGATGGCCAGCGCATCGGTTGAGGCCAGTACGCCGTCCACCTGTAAATGGCAGATAAGAAGCCGCGACATGGCTTCAAAGCCGTTGACGAATGTGCTGTGCTCCATATTTGCAATATTGCGTTCATCCCATAAAATACCTCGGTCAGCCAGTGCCTTCAAATGTCCCCGATATCGGTCGGTAAACGGGATACTGTCTAAAGAACCATTTATTAAACAAATATTTCTACACCCTTTGTCCAAAAGATAAGCTGTCGCGTCATACGCGGCTTTAAAATAATCAAGCACTACAGCATCCACAGAGTGGTCAATCATTCGCACTGCCAGAACCACTGGGATATCTTCTTCTTTTAGCGACTGTATATGGTGGCTATGAGATGTTGTTGTCGTGCATACAAAACCATCTACAAATCGCCTTTTAAGTTTATCAATATAAGAGGCTTCAATTCTGGGGTTGCCTTCCGTGTTGCAAACAACTACTGTATAATCATGCTTTCGTGCTGCATATTCCACGCCAGAAGCAACGCTGGTAAAGACAGAAGTACCAAAATCAGGCATTAAAAGCGCAATAGTACGAGAACGGCCCTCTTTAAGTCCCCTCGCCAGCATATTAGGCTTATAAGAAAGCTGTTCGACCGCTTTCAAAACACGGCGTTTGGTATCAGGATGTACATTATCCTTGTTGTTGAGCGCACGTGACACTGTGCTTACATCTACATTGGCAAGTCTAGCCACATCCCGAATTGTGGACATAATCCCCCTCCTTCAACAAAAATATATGTATATTTGCAAGAACACGTAATGAATAAGAGTTTTAAAT
>DATMYZ010000156.1:0-2003 GCA_035560675.1 Clostridia bacterium | reverse complement strand
CGCCAAAATTGATACAATACCTCAGTGAATCATTGATAGCGAGGAGATTCCTGCCTTGAAAAATGCGCTTGTCATTGGCTCCACCTGTGTGGATGTCATTATACGATTAGATCACCTGCCAAAAACCGAGGAGGATCTGCACCCCGAAAGCCAGCGGTTCGCTGTGGGGGGATGCGCCTATAACGTCGCGAATCTTTTGCAGCGCGCAAACATTCCGCTGACCTTTATCACGCCGGTGGGCGGTCAGGGGGTGTTCGGAAGCTTTGTCAAGAACCAGCTTGACGCGCTCTCTTTCCCCGATTATGTCTATCTGCCCGAGGCCGAAAACGGCTGCTGTTATTGCTTTGTTGAAAAAAGCGGTGAACGTACCTTTGTTTCGTACCACGGGGTGGAATATACCTTTGACCCTGCGTGGATGCAGCCGCACAGTGGCAAACGCTTTGATCTGGGGTACGTCTGCGGACTTGAAATTGAAGAAAGAACCGGCGGTGCGCTGATTAATTACCTTGAAACCACGCCGATTGAAACGCTGTTCTACGCCCCCGGCCCCACCGGTGTGCGAATTCCTAAAGAGAAAAACGAGCGATTGTACGCCCTGCATCCCATTTTGCACCTCAATGCGTCGGAAGCGATGGCGATGGGCGGAGCCGATTCGGTTGCCGCAGCAGCGCGCAGGCTGCTGACTCAAACGCAGAACACCGTCATTGTCACGCTGGGCAAGCAGGGTGTGTTCTGGATGAACCCCGACGGCAAGACCCACACGCTGCCGGGCGTTTCAGGCGCGGTGGTCGATACCATCGGCGCGGGCGACTCGCACGTCGGCACAACGATGCTGGGTCTGTGCCGCGGGCTGCCGCTTTCGGCGGCGCTGTCGCTGGCTAACCGCGTAGCGGCGGCAGTGGTCGCAACGCAGGGGGCAACTTTGCCTGATGCCGATTTTGCCGCGTTGTTGGGGTAGGCTTCAGTCGCAGCGCAAAAATCCTCATACCCCTGTGTTTAAAGCGCATAAGAGCCTGGCGGAAAGTATATTCCGTCAGGCTCTTATGCTTTGCGAAACCCTATTTCAAGATTAAGGTGACAGAGTTTGATACAGCGTCCCAAGGTCTAAAAATAGCCTCCCTGCGCTTTCTGAATGATAAAAGTACGTGTGGGCGCTGTCTAAGTCGTGCGCATCTATGCGCGCCCGCGGCCGCTTGACTTCGCTGATCACAGTGGGTGGTATGTATGCCCCCTGTGGTTCTGTCAAGCCCTGAAAGTTTTAAAAAAGCTTTGCCCATATATTTGTTTTGTTCAGATTTTTCTTAAATTATAGTTTTCGGATAGGCTGTAATGCCTCTTAGCAGCTTATACTGTTTTATGATTTGCCGCTTTACTACGCTTTAACATTCAGCAGCGATAGATTTAGCCGTTTATAGACATTCCGCTTATCGCCACTCGAAAACTGTTCTGCCACGCCGCGCCAATAGCTCGAATTCTGATACCGTATGGTTTTGCTGTTGTCGTCTGCTTTTGCGCAAAATAATTGCAAGCCCTCTTCCTGCCCAATCGTCAGCGCTTTAGAAAAAGATTGGGTATTCGTGTAGGCTTTTACCATGGTCAGTATAATCGACAGCACCGCCGCCCTGTCCAGCGGCTTATAAGCACTCTCGTCCTGAGCAGTTTCATTGCATTTTGCCAGCTGGGCGTCGCTTTCATCTATCAGTTGGGTCGTTCGTGAATCGATAGCCTTTAGAAACGCCTCTTTATGTTCTCTCTTTGCGACGGATGTCTCTAAAAAGGCCAACCCTTTTAAGACGGTTGTACCGAACTTCACGCCAAGCTCTTCCTCGCTGACCGCTTCAGCTTTTTCACTGCTGGTGAGCTGTTGTGCCACCTTAACCAGATTAGCCGCTTCAGAGAGTTTTTCTCGGGTGTACCCGTCTTTGGCGTCAGACAGTTCCCCGTCTCCATCCTGCTTATACGCCTTGCGTAGCTCAAACGCCAGACAGCTTTTGCCCTGCTGC
>DATMYZ010000155.1:0-2580 GCA_035560675.1 Clostridia bacterium | reverse complement strand
GTCTTGACGAAACCTTTAACTATTTCAGACCCGGCACCGATGCCGCTATGAGCGCTGAGCTGATTTCGACCTATGACAAGGGCCTGCCAATTGTCGCTTATTACTGGGAGCCTACATGGCTTTTGGGCAAATATGATTTTGTCCTGCTTGAGGACGAGCCTTATGACCCCGAACTCTACATGCAGGGCAAAACGGCCTGCCCATCGGTTACTGTCACGGTCGGAACGAGCAATGACTTTGCTGAAAACAATGCCGCATTTTGTGGCTTTTTAAAAAACTATCATACTACAAGTAACTTGCTATCTGAGGCACTTGCCTATATGCAGGACTCGCAGGCCGATTATGAGACAGCTGCCCGCTGGATGATGACGACGCATCCCGAGTTGCTGGACGAATGGCTGACAGCGGAGCAGGCTACCGAAATGAAGCAGGCGCTCGGTATGGAAAGCACAGGCAAAAGCATCAACCAGCTGATTGATTTTCCGTTTACAGTGCCGGTCAACACCGAGGCAATCGACAGCGCTGTACGCGGCTTTTCGGTGCGACACAGCGCCGGCTTTGAGGCAGTCAAATCTGTCCTCTCAGCCACAGTTGGGCTTATTCGTACCATACTCAATCTGTTGCCATGGTGGTTGTTGGTGGCACTGGTGTTTTTCTTGGGTAGAGCCACCTCCGGCAATTGGATAAAGGGCCTTATCTACGGCGCTATGTTATTTTTAATCGGTATGTTCGGTTTGTGGAACCTGATGCTTGAAACATTGGCAATCGTTATTTCTGGCGTGATTCTGTCGCTACTGATCGGGTTGCCCATCGGTGTGATGATTTCGGGCTCCGAGCGGGCTAACCGTATCATTCGGCCCGTTCTCGATACTATGCAGACCATGCCGGTCTTTGTCTATCTTATTCCCGCCGTATTGTTCTTTGGCATGGGTTCGGCTCCGGCGGTTATTGCAACTGTTATTTATTCGGTGGTGCCGGTGATTCGGCTGACCAGTCTGGGCATACGGCAGGTTGATCGCGAGGTGGTCGAAGCCGCAAAATCCTTCGGCTCAACACGTGCTCAGGCGCTGCTTAAGGTTCAGATTCCGCAGGCGTTACCCACAATTATGACCGGTATTAATCAAACAATGATGATGGCGATGGCAATGGTGGTTACCTGCTCGATGATCGGTGCACAGGGCATCGGCAATGAGGTGCTGATTGCCGTTAACCGTACCGAGATTTCGCGCGGGCTGATAAACGGCACGGCAGTGGTTATTCTGGCTGTGCTGATGGATCGCCTAACACAAGGCTGGTTTTCGAGAGGGGGTAAGGAATGATGGCAGGGGAGACTATTATTTCAATTAAGAACGTCTATAAGCTATATGGCAATAACCGTGCCGAAGCGGTTACCATGTTGAATTCCGGCGCGGACAAAGATGCCGTTTATCGCAAGACCGGTGTTACGGCGGCGCTCTCAAACATTAATCTGAATATTAAGCGCGGCGAGATATTTGTGGTCATCGGGCTTTCAGGCTCCGGCAAATCGACGCTGCTGCGCTGCTTAAATCGGCTGCATCGGCCTACCTCCGGCAGTGTTACCATTGAAGATATTGAGCTTAACGACATGACCCAGCAGGAGTTGCTTACGCTACGGCGCAGTAAAATTTCAATGGTATTCCAGTCGTTTGGTCTGATGGATCATCGCGACGTACTAGGTAATGTCGCCTACGGGCTAGAGGTCAGAGGTATGCCGAAGGCCGAACGAGAAGCAAAAGCGATGGAACTTATTTCAATGGTCGGGCTGGAGGGCTGGGAGCATAAAAGCTGCAATCAGCTTTCGGGCGGAATGCGTCAGCGTGTGGGCATTGCGCGTGCGCTCGCAAACAATCCCGAAGTGTTGCTGATGGATGAGCCCTTTTCAGCGCTGGACCCGCTGGTTCGCCGGGACATGCAGTTTGAGCTGCTGTCTTTGCAGAGAAAGCTCAAGAAAACAGTGGTTTTTGTTACACATGACATCGACGAGGCATTTAAACTTGGTGACACAGTTGCAATTATGCGCGACGGAAAAATTATACAGGTTGGCACGCCAGAGCAGATGAGCGCCCATCCGGCCGACGACTATGTACGTGATTTTATTGGTGCGGCCGACAAAACAAAGGTGCTGACCGTCAAAAATATTATGATGACCCCGAGCTGCCTGATGCGTCGCACCGACGGTGCAGAACACGCTATCCGCGAGATGCGCAAAAACGCGCTCTCGACGGTTTATGTTGTAGATGATGACCTGCGGATGGAGGGTGTTCTGACGATCTCTGAGGCGATTCGTGCCCTGCGCGTAGGGCTTTCGGTCGGAGAAGTGATGGATCGCAATGTTAAAACGACGACCGCAGATGTGCTGGTGGCGGACATACTGCCTATTGCCGCCGAGACATTGTACCCGATTGCAGTAACCGACTGCGAGAAACATCTTTGCGGTATTGTAACGAAGGCGGGCGTGTTGTCGTCATTGATCTAGGATCTTTTTCTTATGCGTGCTGATAAGTCCGGGCAGCTTTTAGGCTATCCGGACTTAGTTTATTAAATTGCAGAAACCACCAT
>DATMYZ010000154.1:0-6121 GCA_035560675.1 Clostridia bacterium | reverse complement strand
ATGTAGGTGAAACTAAGTGAGAATTGGTATTGATATTGGCTCTACGACTATAAAATGTGTGGTGCTCGATACGGATGGTAACATTGTCTATCATTCGTATGAGCGCCATTATTCACTAATTGCGGAAAAAACGGCCGAACTAATCAAAACCGTCCGTCAAAGTCTTTCGCCTCAGGATGTTATCGTGCTGGCGATTTCGGGATCTGCGGGTATGGGGCTAGCTGAAAAATGCGGCATTCCCTTTGTGCAGGAGGTTTTTGCCACCCGCGTCGCGTTGCGCGAGCGCCTGCCAGAAACCGATGCTGCCATTGAGCTGGGCGGCGAGGATGCTAAAATATTGTTTTTGAAAAACGGGCTTGAGGTGCGCATGAACGGCTCGTGCGCTGGCGGCACCGGCGCATTTATCGACCAGATGGCCACATTGCTAGATATTACCCCACAGCAGATGAACGATTATGCCGAACGTGCCCAGCGCCTGTACACGATTGCCTCACGCTGCGGTGTGTTTGCTAAATCTGATATTCAGCCGCTGCTCAATCAGGGCGCAAACCATGATGACATCGCCGCCTCTATCTTTTCGGCGGTCGTCAACCAGACCGTTGCCGGGCTGGCACAGGGTCGCCCCATCACTGGCAACGTCATCTATCTGGGCGGGCCCCTCACCTTTTTGCCAGAGCTGAGAAAAAGCTTTGACCAGACTTTAAAGGTCACTGGCCTGTGTCCTGACAACTCGCTATATTTTGTCGCCCTTGGTGCAGCTCTTTGCGCTGATCGCGCCATCGACCCAGATAAGGCCTTATATCAGCTTGCCAATCTATCGCGCGCCGGACAGTACCATTCTATCGCGCCATTGTTTGAGAACCAGAAGCAATATAACGATTTCTGCACGCGCCATAGCCTCTGCACTGTTGAGGAAGCTGATCCTGCCGCATATACCGGCAGGGCTTTTCTGGGCGTAGATGCTGGCTCCACTACTGTAAAGCTGGCGGTTATAGACGACGAAGGCCGTCTGCTGGCCAGTGTTTATCAACCAAATAAGGGTAACCCTGTTCCGGTGGTACGCAAATTTTTGACCGATTTCTACAACCGCTACCCCCGCATCGCTATCGCGGGAGCCACCGCCACCGGCTATGGCGAGGATTTTATCAAAAATGCCTTTTCATTGGATTATGGCATTGTTGAGACCGCCGCTCACCTGGCGGCTGCGCAGCATTTTTTGCCGAATGTTGAATTCATCATCGATATCGGCGGGCAGGACATCAAATGCTTTAAAATCAAGGATGGCGTTATCGACAGCATCTTTTTAAACGAAGCCTGTTCTTCCGGCTGCGGTTCATTCTTGCAGACCTTCGCCAATGCGCTGGGTTACAGCGTTGAGGATTTTGCCAAGCTCGGCCTGTTTGCCGACCGCCCCGTTGATTTGGGTAGCCGCTGTACCGTGTTCATGAATTCCTCAGTCAAGCAGGCGCAAAAGGATGGTGCATCCATCCAGAACATATCGGCGGGCTTGTCGATCAGCGTGGTCAAAAACGCCCTTTATAAAGTGATTCGCGCCTCTTCGCCCGAAGAGCTTGGGCGACGGGTCGTCGTGCAGGGCGGCACGTTTTTAAACGACGCCGTGCTGCGTGCTTTTGAGCAGGAAATGAAGCTGGAGGCAATTCGGCCGACTATCGCGGGGCTGATGGGTTCCTTTGGCGCAGCGCTTTACGCGCAGGCCCACCCCAGAGAAGAAAGCAGTATTGTCACACAGGCGCAGTTGGAGGGCTTTGTCCACACTGTTAAGGACACCAACTGCGGCTTGTGCCAAAACCATTGCCACCTAACCATCAACACTTTCTCTGGCGGGCGTAAATATATCAGCGGCAACCGGTGTGAGCGCCCCGTGACCAACCGCAGCAATTTTAACGCGCTAAACATTTATAGGTATAAGCTGGAGCTTCTCAAAACTTACGGACCTACCCCTAATGCCAAACGTGGCGTCATCGGCATACCGATGGGGTTGAATATGTTTGAGCTGCTGCCTTTCTGGCACACGTTTTTTACTCATCTCAGCTTTTCGGTGGTTACTTCGCCGCTCTCCAACCGCAGCATCTATCTTCTGGGGCAAAGCACTATTCCTTCAGACACCGTCTGCTTCCCTGCCAAACTGATGCACGGACATGTGCAAACGCTGATCGACAACGGCATCAAAACTGTGTTTTATCCCTGCATGAGCTATAATCTTGACGAAAACTTGGGAGATAATCATTATAACTGCCCGGTTGTAGCTTATTACCCCGAAGTCATCGGGGCGAACATGCCCGATCTGCGCAGTGTCACTTTTATGAAGGATTATATCGGCATCCATCGTCCGCATGAATTCCCCAAAAAAATGCACAAAATACTTGTGGGCTATTTCCCGGCCGCCAATCTCACTTTAGCCGAGGTACAGGCCGCCGCAAAAGCCGCTTATGCCGAACAGGGCGCCTACCTTACGCGCATCCGCGAACACGGTGAAGCGATCATAGAAGAAGCGCGCGCGCACGGCAGTCCTATTATTGTTCTGGCCGGCAGGCCGTACCATATCGACCCAGAGATCAACCACGGCATCGACAACCTGATCACCAGCTTCGGCATCGGCGTCATTTCAGAGGACGTCATCAGCGACCATGTGTCAAAATTCCCGGTTAACGTCCTAAACCAGTGGACCTATCATTCCAGATTATACGCCGCCGCCCGCTATATTAAGGATCAGCCCGACATGCATCTGGTACAGCTGGTTTCGTTCGGCTGCGGCATCGACGCCATCACTACCGATGAAGTCCGATCTCTGCTTGAAGATGAGGGGAGGCTTTATACTCAGATAAAAATCGACGAAATAACCAATTTAGGTGCTGTTAAAATAAGACTGCGCAGTTTATTTGCCGCAGTCGAGCAAAAGAATGTACAAACTGCAGCAGGAGGTAGCTCCCATGCATGATACCCAACCGCTACAATCCAGCCGCGTTATTTTCACCAAAGAAATGCGGCGCGACTATACAATTTTAGTTCCCATGATGGCCCCGATTCACTTTGAATTGATCCGAAACGTTATGCGTAACGCCGGCTACAAGGTTGAGATTCTCGAAAATTGCAGCCATCAGGTTGTGGAAGAGGGCTTAAAATATGTTCACAACGATACCTGTTACCCCGCCCTACTGGTCATCGGCCAGCTGATAGATGCGCTGAACAGCGGTAAATACGACCTTAACAAGACCGCACTCATGATGAGCCAGACCGGCGGCGGCTGCCGCGCATCAAATTACATTCATTTGTTACGCAAAGCGCTCTCAAAGGCTGGCTATGACCACCTGCCGGTCATTTCTGCAAATCTTTCAGGTCTGGAAGAAAATCCTGGCTTTCAGATTACGCTGCCAATGGTGCGCAAGTTAATTGCCGCCTTAATCTACGGCGACATGCTGATGCTTCTCTCAAACCAGATTCGTCCCTATGAGGATGACAAAGGCAGCGCCGACGCCATGGTGGCCCGGTGGATAACCGATCTAACCCGACAGTTTAATGGAGGCTACGGCCTGAATCTCACCCAGATGAAGCATAATCTTGATCACATCGCCACCGATTTTGGGCAGATTAGCATTACCCATACCCCAAAAGTAAAGGTCGGCATTGTCGGCGAGATTTACGTCAAATATTCGAAACTTGCGAACAACAACCTCGAAGAATTTTTAGCCTCGCAGGATTGTGAGGTCATGCTGCCCGGCCTGTTAAACTTTATGCTGTTCAAGGTGGATAACCGTCTGGAAGACCACAAGCTATACGGTGGCAATGCAGCCAAATATTTTGTTGTCAGCGGCTTTATGGATTTTTTGCTGCGCATGGAGCATATCATGCTCGACGTGCTTTCAAAGCATCCTCAGTTCACCGCACCGTCAGCCTACCATCATCTTAAGGAACTGGTTAAGGATATTATCGGCTATGGCAACAAGATGGGTGAGGGCTGGCTGCTGACAGCCGAGATGGTGGAGCTGATTGAGAGCGGCTATGGCAACATTGTCTGCGCGCAGCCGTTTGGCTGCTTACCGAACCACATCAGCGGCAAGGGCATGATTCACCGTCTGCGCGAGCTTTATGGTAATATTTCTAATATCGTGGCAATTGACTACGATCCCTCAGCCACCCGCGTCAATCAGGAAAACCGCATCAAGCTCATGCTGGCGGTGGCCAAAGAGCGCCTTGAGCAGGAGCTTGAACAGACCCAGCCCTCTGACCACCGTGAACCGGCGCTGGTGTAAATACTAACAGAATCTATTTTAATCCAAATCCACTATGCTACATATATAAACGCGCCTTGAAGCGGCTTTTAAAGCCTGCATCAAGACGCGTTTTGCATTTCTGGTGTTTTCCCCTGTTAGTAAAATTTCTGTGCGGTTGATTTTCCTTTTGCAGTATTTTTGGCAGTCAAAAATCTTCTTATGAAGCCTGTGCTCTATTTAAAGAAACACGGTATAAGAGCAAGTGGGCTGGAATCAGTTTCTTGAAAACTCTGCCAGTTCCAGTCCCTTGTTGTGGTCAAGCGCCCACTGCACGCTCCAGCTGTTGGCGAACAACAGCAGGTTGTTGCCTTTCAGATCCTGGATGCGCTTGGTGTCGGAAGAAAGTTGTAGCGTCTTGGGATCAAGTTCCTTGGCGGTCAACCAGCGGATATACTGATAAGGCAGGTTCTCGCGGCGCACTTCCACCCCGTACTCATGCAGCAGGCGGTGCTCAAGCACCTCAAATTGCAGTACGCCGACCACGCCGACTATGACGCGCTCCATACCGGTGCCGGGCTCTTGGAATATCTGTATGGCACCTTCTTGAGCAATCTGGCTCATACCCTTGACAAACTGCTTGCGCTTTAGGGTGTCCTTCTGGGTGATGACCGCAAAGTGCTCCGGTGCAAAGGTAGGAATACCCTCAAATGTCACCGGCCGGGATGGATCACAAATTGAATCGCCGATAGAGAAGATGCCCGGGTCAAACACACCGATAATATCGCCTGCATAGGCTTCCTCGATAATTTCGCGCTCCTGTGCCATCATCTGTTGCGGCTGCGAAAGCTTAAGCTTTCGACCCGCCTGAACGTGCAACATTTCGGTGCCCTTTTCAAAGCGTCCAGAGCAGATTCGCATAAACGCAACGCGGTCACGATGCGCCTTATTCATATTGGCCTGAATTTTAAAGACAAAGGCCGAGAACTTATCCTCGAAAGGATCAACCTCACCAATGTCGGAAGTGCGCGGCAGCGGCGACGTGGTCATACGCAAAAAATCTTCCAGAAACGGTTCTACACCAAAGTTTGTCAGCGCTGAACCAAAAAATACCGGCGTCAGCTCACCGCAATCCACTCGATGCTGGTCGAACTCCACACCTGCGCCTTCTATCAGCTCGATATCCTCTTGTAGAATACCGTGCAGTTCTTCGCCGAGGATATTGCCCAGCTGTGGGTCGTTCAGCATCAGCTCAGTGGCATCTACCTCTCGCGCGCCGCCGCTATTGGCGGTAAAGGCGATGATCTCACGCTTATTGCGGTCGAATACGCCCTTAAAATCGCGTCCTGAGCCAATGGGCCAATTGACCGGATAGGTCTCAATGCCCAGTTCTTCCTCAATCTGCTCCAGCAGCTCATAGGGGCTGCGAGCGTCTCGGTCCATCTTATTAATAAACGTAAAAATAGGAATATGACGCAGGGTACAAACCTTGAACAGCTTTCGGGTCTGATTCTCAACACCTTTTGAGGCGTCGATAACCATTACGGCCGAATCAGCGGCCATCAGCGTGCGGTAGGTATCCTCCGAGAAATCCTGATGTCCCGGTGTATCAAGAATATTGATGCAATACCCCTCGTATTCAAATTGCATGACTGAAGAGGTAACCGAAATGCCGCGCTGCTTCTCTATTTCCATCCAGTCAGAAACGGCGTGCCGCGCGGCCTTTTTGCCCTTAATTGAGCCGGCTAGCTGAATGGCCCCGCCATAAAGCAGAAATTTTTCCGTCAGGGTGGTTTTACCGGCGTCAGGGTGCGAGATAATCGCAAAGGTTCTGCGCCGTTTGATTTCGTGCTCTAATTTTGACAAGGTGTAATCCCCCATGCTTTTACTAC
>DATMYZ010000153.1:0-3385 GCA_035560675.1 Clostridia bacterium | reverse complement strand
ATTGTTGTAAACATGCGATTAAGCAGCGCTCTGCTTTAAAGTTGCGCCCAGCTAATCAATTAGCCCACACGGTGTTTTATGGCGTGCCAACCCCCGTCGGGTGGCTGCTTTGACGTTTTAACAGTGTTTAACTGTGCCCCGTGCCGCCGGGTCTGCCACCAAACGGCATCATGCTCAAAGGGCGTTGGCCACAGCATCGTTTCCCTTTTGGCTCCCTTGGTATCAAAGAGCTTTTATGTCATTGCATTGCTACTGTGCGTTTGCATGCCTTAATAAAGCTCTTTTTCAAATATTAAGAGCAATACCTGAGTTGCTTTTTTGCATCATTTTGACAGTAAGCCAGACACCAGGAGGAACAGATAATGCCTGAGAGAAAGACCTATTTGCAAGAGTTGGTCGGCAACCTTTGCGAAATAAAAACCGAACAGAACGACCTGCTTGTGGTCGCTCGTGTTGAATCAATTGATCCTGAGGATGACACGCGCATGACCATCGTTTCTGCTCAGGAGGACGAGCGGCTGCCTTTGCTGGGCTATAATACCCCGGTAAAAATTATTTCCTTTGCGAGCAAGCAGGGCTTTTTGTTGATGCGCGGCAGCGTTTATATTTCAACAACCAGCATGCTAACACTGGTTAATGTACATACCGCACAGGGCTATGAGCGCCGCAAATATTTTAGGCTTAACACCAACACGATGGCCACCGCTGTTTTGCAGCATGAGAACGTCAACCCGGAGGACCCCGAAGAAGAGGCGATGACTCTGGTTCTCTACGACATTAGCCTAGGCGGCATACGCATTGGCAGTAATCGTGTTTTAAACCCGGGTGACCTTTTGTTGACAACCTTTCAACTGATGGACAAAAAAATGGAATTTTGCTGCCGTGTGTGCCGCGAAATAACGGCAAGGCGGGCAGTACCGAGACAAAAGCAGTATGGCTGCGAGTTCGTCAGCTTTTCAACTCGGCAGATAGACCATCTGTGCAATATATTATTTAAGCTGCAGCGCATAGAAATCCAAAACCGGAAAAAGAACCGCTACGATTAAATAACGGTTGGTATGGGAGTGCAAGCTATGAAGGAATGGCCGAAAACAAATACAAACCTCATTTCCGGCATCAATCCGGACGAGTTGGTTTTTGCCTTGGATATTGGTACCCGCAGTATCATCGGTCTAGTGGGTCTGATGCGCAATGATCGCTTTCATATTGTGGCAATAGAGACGATTGAGCACGAAAAACGCGCCATGATTGACGGTCAGATTGAAGATATTGATGAAGTCGCCGCCGTGGCGGGGCGGGTCAAGGCATCTTTAGAAAGCCAGTTGGGCTTTACTCTACACAGGGTATGCGTGGCCGCGGCAGGTCGAGCACTGAAAACCAACACCGCTGAATTTGCTATGACCGTCTCGCCAAAGCAAGCTATTAGCAACGAGACTGTCTACGAGCTGGAAATGGGCGCCGTGAGTCGTGCCAGCGAAGCACTGGCCGAGGCCGAGGGCGATTTTGAATTTTACTGCGTCGGCTATTCGGTGAAACGGTTTTATCTAGATAACTATGCTTATTCCACTATTATCGGGCACAAGGGCAAAGATGTGCGGGTAGAGGTTATTGCCACTTTCTTGCCCAGCGAAGTCGTCGATTCTCTTTCGACCGCCATGAACAAAATAGACCTTGAAATTGACTTTCTGACACTGGAGCCAATCGCCGCAATGAACGCCGTCATCCCCGCTGAGCTGCGGCTTTTAAATCTGGCGCTGGTGGATATCGGCGCAGGCACATCTGATATTGCCATCTGCGAAGAAGGCAGCGTCACCGCCTACACGATGGCCACCGTGGCGGGAGATGAAATCACTGAAGAGATCATCCGCAAATATCTGGTGGACTTCTCCACCGCTGAAGGCATGAAGCATCTGCTGAGCACCGACACATCGGAAATAACCTACAGTGACATTATGGGTTTTGATTATTCCGTGTCGCATGAGACGCTGCTTGAATCGATTGGCAGTGCTATTGACACGCTCAGCAAAGTGATCTGTGAGAAAATACTCGAAGCGAATACCCGCCCCCCCGCCGCTGTTTTTCTGGTGGGTGGCGGCAGCAAGGTACCTACGCTCTGCGGACTGGTCGCGGACCGGCTTGGCATAGATCAACGCAAGGTTGCGGTTGGCGGTAACAACTTTATGAAGCGCGTCATGACAGCCAGCCAGGATTTACAGGGCCCTGAATATGCCACCCCGCTCGGCATTGCGCTTACTGCGGCTGCCGCTGGAGAGCACCGGGGCTTTTCTGTTACCCTTAACGGCGAAAAAAAGCAGCTTTTCCGCAGCACCGTAATGCCTTTAATGGACGTTCTATTGCTGTGCGGCTATAAATATGGCGATGTTTTGGGCAAAAATGGGCGCAGCATTGAATACGAGCTAAACGGTAAGCGTTGCATCGCCAGAGGCGGTCATCTACAGCCCGCTGAGTTGCGTTTAAACGGCGAACCCGCCAGCATCTCTAGTTCTGTAAAAAGCGGCGATGAAATCGAGGTTGTTCTAGCACAGAGCGGCAAGGATGCCACACTAAATATCGACCAGCTTGCAGTACTTGGTGAGTCTGTCACCGTGTATTATCACGGTTCGGCCGTTGAAGCTGGCTGCTTTGCAACCATAAACGGGCGTCGTGCCATGCCGGGGCAATCCATCCATAACAAGGATCGAGTAGATGTTTCTGCCATTAAGACCCTTGGAGATCTGCTGCTGCATCTCGGTGTTGATGATAAAGGATTAAATTTTTTGGTCAACGGCTTGCCTCGGTCTAAAACCTACCGTTTGAAAAACAATGATGCCATTATTGCCTCAACGGCACCTGCTGCTGACGAACTTGCTGAGCAACCAGCCGAAGTACCAACCGCGCATCCCTCGGTTTGCGCATCTGTAGCACTTCCTTGCTGCCCCGCTGAACCTGTTGCGACAGCTAACGCATCGCAGACAGTTGATGCCCCCGCTCAGACGGTGCCACAAGCCGCAGCCATGGCCACGGCGACCAGCCCCACAGCAGCATCCACAGCTCTATCTACCGCACCGCTGCCCATGCCAGTCGTCCCGGCACTGGAGGTCATTGTCAACGGTGCCAAGCGCATGCTTCCGCCTAAGGGTGATGGCGCTGCTTATCAGTTTGTGGATATGCTAAACTTGGTGGATATTGATCCCACTAATCCGCAAGGCGATATTGTGCTGCTGCACAATGGTATGAATGCCTCTTACATAGAACCTATACAGAACGGTGATAAAATCGATATTTACTGGGCAAAGCGCGGTCGCTAATATTGCGTTAAGCCGTCCGGTTTTGTCGGAGCTTAATGTGCCAGTTCGGGTCTCCAATCGATTATGTTATCAATATC
>DATMYZ010000152.1:0-2691 GCA_035560675.1 Clostridia bacterium | reverse complement strand
CCATTATAGCGTAGGGGAGTTGAAATCACAATTGATAATTTGTGAATAAACCAGAGGGTACATCTGTTTTACGCCCTTTACAACGGTTGGTTTTTTCCGTATAATAACAAACGACATTGAATAAAGGATGGATAACATGCTTCAGCTCGAAGAAATGCGATTGGCACTTTCCGCCCGAAAGCCTGAGCTTTTGGATTTGGCGGAGGCGATAAACTACAAAAGACTGGGTATTCAGGTGGCCGAGCTGGAAATGAAAGCGGCTGAACCGGGTTTTTGGGATGATCTGGACAATTCCCAACAGGTTCTCTCTCGTACAAAGCAGCTTAAGAACCGCATAGATGAATATGATGCGCTTACCACCAAATATGAGGATGCCATGATACTCATTGAGATTGCGCAAGAGGAAAATGACGAAAGCGTTTTGCAGGAAATTGATGCGATTAGCGGAAGTTTTTTTGCCAAACTCGACGAAATGAAGCTCTCTACGCTGCTGACTGGCGACTATGACGACAAAAACGCTATTTTGACCTTTCACGCGGGCGCGGGCGGCACCGAGGCACAGGACTGGGCGCAGATGCTTTACCGCATGTATACACGCTGGGCTGAGCGGCACGGCTTTGTCTATAAGATTATTGACTATCTCGACGGCGACGAAGCGGGGCTTAAAAGTGCCAGCATTATCATCGAGGGGCTAAACGCTTACGGCTATTTAAAGTCGGAGGGTGGGGTGCACCGTCTGGTGCGCATCTCTCCGTTTGACGCCTCGGGTCGGCGGCATACCTCGTTCGCTTCACTGGAGGTTATGCCCGAAATAGACGATACCATTGAAGTGGATATCCGCCCCGAAGACCTTCGCACCGATGTCTACCGCGCGAGTGGCGCGGGTGGACAGCATATCAACAAAACCTCGTCGGCGGTCAGAATCACGCATATTCCTACCGGAGTGGTGGTCGCCTGCCAGAATGAGCGCAGCCAGCATCAGAACCGAGACATGGCGATGAAAATGCTGCGTTCCAAGTTGGTGGAGATTAAGGAGCGTGAGCATTTGGAGCGCATTGAGGATATCAAGGGTGTGCAGAAGGAAATTGCCTGGGGCAGTCAGATACGCTCTTATGTCTTCATGCCCTACACGCTGGCCAAGGATCACCGAACAGGGTTTGAGTCGGGAAATATCAACGCCGTTATGGACGGAGATATCGACGGCTTTATTAACGCTTATCTCAAAGCGGCAAGTCTGGGAACGCTGGAGCAGCAGGACTAAATAACAGTATGAACCTCACAGCGCTGTCTCAATACACGAGACAGCGCTGTTAAGTTTATTAACGGGTAAATACAAGAAAGAAGCGTGTTTACAGCTGGTTAGGCGTGCTTATTAATCGCTTTCTGGTAAAGATCCAGCAAATATTTAGCGATGCCATCGCTGCTGCGCTCTCGGACAGACTCCCGCACAGAGGCACCTAGCGCCATATGTTCTTGTGGCGTCAGGTCGTGCAGTTTCTTGATAATCTGCCCGAATTCCTCAGGCGTTTCAAACAAAAAGCCGTTTATACCCACCTTGATCTGGTCAATATTGTCAGGGTCAAGCCTTTGCACCACTGGCAGGCCGGAGGCCTGTGCTTCAAGCATGGAAATGGAATACATTTCGGAAAGTGAAGCGGTTGCGTAGGCGTTGCAGCAGGCGTAATAGGGCGGAATATCTTCGTGCGCCACCGCGCCGGTAAAGATAACGCGATCTTTTATACCAAGACTGACCGATAGTTGCTCAAGCTCTTCGCGAGCAGGGCCGTTGCCGATAATCATCAGGTAAGAATCGTTTTCTGGGGCAATCTGCTCCTTCCAAAGCTTGATGAGGTTGTCGACACCCTTTTCCTTGCCTATTCGTCCGCAGAAGCAGGCAACAAATGCACTGTCGGGTATGGCATAACGCCTACGTATCTCCGAGCGCTGTTCTGGCGTGGTAGCTGCTTCGGTATAGTTTTCAAGCTCCACTGAGTTGGGGATGACATACACCTTGCGGTGGACGCCTGCGTTTGCAAGATAATCGACACACTTTTTAGAAGGGCCAGTTACGATGTCAGCGCGGCGCGCAATAAAGCGAATATAATTGTGTGAGATGCGTCGCACCACGTCGGTGAGAGGTCGGGGAGCGATATAGTAAATATAATCGTCATACATGGTGTGCAGCGTGTAAACCAGCGGCACATCAAGCGCCCGCGCAGCACGTATGCCGGCTAAACCGATACCGAATTCCTGCTGAATATGAATAATATCGGGGTTAAACTCTCTGATTTTCTTTTTAAGTGTGTTGCTTAGCGGGCTTGAGAGTCCATAGCCGTAAATTTTTTTGACCTCCAGCGCGGGGCAACGCAGCACACCGTCCTGAATAACATGTTCACGTACGTTTTTGTCAGCAGTTACAATTAAGACCTCATGTCCATTATGAATTAGGCCTTCGCGCAGAATTTTAACATGCGTGACGACACCGTTGAGATAGGGGAGATAAGTCTCCACAAAAATTGCGATTCTCACAACGTTTCCTCCGAATTTTTTTATCTGTAATTAGGCAGGGTTTTATTGTTTTCAGACGCAGTACGCCTCAAAACAACAGCCCCGCTCAAATGGCGGCCGCCGTGCTTTAAGGCGGGCCGAGGGATATCTGGCTAGTAAACGTATAATCGCCCTGCGCGTAAA
>DATMYZ010000151.1:0-5257 GCA_035560675.1 Clostridia bacterium | reverse complement strand
GTTTTACTCTATTATAGGAGGAGAAAACAATATGGACTTTGTACTGAGCAAAGAACATCAAATGCTCCGCAAAATGTATCGCGACTTTGCGGAAAATGAAGTTAAGCCTTTAGCAGAAGAGGTCGACGAGAAGGAAATGTTCCCGATGGAGACCGTCAAGAAACTGGGCAAGCTGGGCATGATGGGTGTTTATTTCCCCAAGCAGTACGGCGGCGCAGGCGCTGACGTTCTGTCCTATGCCATATGCGTTGAGGAGCTCTCAAAGGTTTGTGCAACGACCGGCGTTATTGTTTCTGCCCACACCTCACTCTGCTGCGCGCCTATTTTTGAAAACGGCACCGAAGAGCAGAAGATGAAGTATCTCCCCAAGCTTTGCAGCGGCGAATGGCTCGGCGCATTCGGCCTGACCGAGCCGGGCGCAGGCACCGATGCTTCTGGCCAGCAGACCACTGCTGTGCTGGATGGTGACCATTATGTCCTTAACGGCTCTAAGGTTTTCATCACTAATGCAAGCTATGCCGATGTGTTCGTTGTTATGGCCATGACTGACCGCAGCAAGGGAAACCACGGTATTTCCGCTTTTATTGTTGAGAAGAGCTTCCCAGGATTCTCGGTTGGTAAGCACGAGAAAAAGATGGGTATCCGCGGCTCCTCCACCTCTGAATTGATTTTTGAAGATTGCATCGTCCCCAAGGAAAACATCTTGGGCCGCGAAGGTGAAGGCTTTAAAATTGCAATGAAAACGCTTGACGGCGGCCGCATTGGCATCGCTTCTCAGGCGCTGGGCATCGGCGAAGGCGCTATTGACGAAGCTATTAAATATACCAAAGAGCGCATCCAGTTTGGAAAGCGCCTTTCTCAGTTCCAGAACACCCAGTTCCAGATTGCCGACATGCACACCCGCATGAAAGCCGCGCAGTATCTGGTCTATTCTGCTGCTATTAAAAAGCAGGCTCATGAGCCCTACGGCATTGATTCCGCTATGGCGAAGCTGTTTGCTGCTGAAGCAGCAAGCGATGTTACCCGCCGCGCCGTTCAGCTCTTTGGCGGTTACGGATACACGCGCGATTATCCCGTTGAGCGCATGATGCGTGACGCAAAGATCACCGAGATCTACGAAGGCACCAGCGAAGTCCAGCGCATGGTCATCGCGAATGCTCTTCAGGTTAAGTAAGAGGAGGCGCACCGTTTTATGAAAGCAATAGTTTGTGTAAAGCAAGTTCCGGATACTTCCGGTAAGGTTGCCGTCAATCCCGACGGTACCCTGAACCGTGCATCTATGGCCGCTATTATCAACCCTGATGACCAGAGCGCTATCGAGGCTGCTCTTCGTCTGAAGGATGCCACCGGCTGCAAAGTCGTTGTTATCACCATGGGCCCGCCCCCTGCAGAGGGCATGCTCCGCGAACTGATGGCGATGGGCGCCGACGAAGGTGTTCTCGTTTCTGCGCGTGAGTTCGGCGGTTCTGATACCTATGCAACCTCTCAGATTCTCTCGGCTGCCATCAAGAAAATTGGCCTTGAGAGCGACGATATCGTCTTCTGCGGCCGTCAGGCTATCGATGGCGATACCGCACAGGTCGGCCCCCAGATTGCTGAGAAGCTGCACCTGCCCCAGGTTTCTTATGTTGCCGATCTGAAGGTTGAAGGCACCGAGGTCACCTGCCGCCGTATGCTTGAGGACGGCTACATGACCATCAAGACCAAGACTCCTTGCCTGCTAACCTGTATTAAGGAGCTCAACGATCCCCGTTACATGAGCGTCGGCGGCATCATGGACTGCTATGCCAAGCCGCTGAGCGTCTATAACTTTGAGACCTTGAAGGATGATCCGCTGATCGATTTGGACACCATTGGTCTGAAGGGCTCTCCCACGAACATCTTCAAGTCCTTCACTCCTCCTCAGAAGGGTGTTGGCACTATGCTCGAGGGCGCTGACAAGGCAACCTGCGCCACGCTGGCCAGCATTTTGCTTGAAAAGCACATTATCTGATTGAAAGGAGATAGTACGAATGGCTACTTTTAACAATACCGATCTCGCTGCTTTCAAGGGCGTATGGGTCTTCTGCGAGCAGCGTCTGGGCAAACTGATGCCCACTGACTATGAATTGATCTCCGAAGGCCGCAAGCTGGCGGACGAGCTGGGCGTTGAGCTCTGCGGTCTGCTGCTGGGCGACAAGGTTGAGGGCATCGCTAAAGAACTTGGCGGCTACGGAGCCGACAAGATCATCGTATGCGAATCCCCCCTGCTCAAGGAATACACCACCGATGCTTACGCCAAAGTCATTTGCGATATTATTACTGAGATGAGACCTGAAGTTTTCCTCATTGGTGCCACCAACATCGGTCGTGACCTCGGCCCCCGCTGCGCAGCCAGACTGCACACCGGCCTTTGCGCCGACTGCACCCATCTGGATGTTGACGTCGCGAAGTACATTGAATTTCTGAGAGAAAGCTCCACTCTGGATCTGACTGCCCAGAAGTTCAACTATGAGGACAGAAACCTTAAGATGACCCGTCCGGCTTTCGGCGGTCACTTGATGGCTACCATTATCTGCCCCCGTTTCCGCCCCGCCATGGCGACTGTTCGCCCCGGCGTTATGAAGAAGGCTGTGTTTGATCAGGCCAAGGCTGACGCCTGCCAGATTGTTAAGCCCTCGTTCTCGCTCACCGAAGCCGACCTGCAGACCCAGGTGCTTGAGGTTGTCAAGGCTGCCAAGCAGCTCGTTGACCTCACTGGCGCTGATATCGTTGTCTCTGTTGGCCGCGGTATTGGCAAGGACGTCAAGAAGGGCATTGAGCTGGCTGAAGAGTTGGCTGCTGTGCTCGGCGGTGTTGTTGGCGGCTCGCGTGCCACCATCGACGCAGGCTGGCTGTCCGCTGACCATCAGGTCGGCCAGACCGGCAAGACCGTTCACCCCAAGATCTACATTGCGTTGGGTATTTCCGGTGCGATTCAGCATAAGGCTGGTATGCAGGATTCTGAGTGCATCATCGCGGTTAACAAGAACGATGCGGCCCCCATATTCGAAGTGGCCGACTACGGCATTACCGGCGACCTATTCAAGGTTGTTCCGCTGATGATCGAGCAGTTCAAGGCAGTTCTTGCTGACAAATAAGATTCATATAGTTAAAAGCGCTCCCCGCCGTTGGCAGGGAGCGCTTTTAAGTTAGTTCTATTTACGCGTACTTGTCGTAATACCACAGCCTATTACTTTCTATCATCCCGCCGGTAGTGGCTGGCGGCCCAGCGTACCTCAGTAACATAAAATCCCTCGCACCGCTCATAGACGCAAAAGGTCATCTCGCCGGAAAATGCGCCGGAGAGCGGCTGACTGACCCAATGGCGGTATTCCGTATCGGGGGAGGGCGTATAAGCGGCCCATTTGCCATAGGCGATATCAATCTGCACTGAAAGGGCCTCCGCCATCGGCTCTGGTGCGAATGCCCCGCCGCTCGCAATGCTAAACAGTCGGGTAGCCAACAAAACGCTTTCTGCATTCGGCAAAGCGTCGAGCGGTGTTTTGCCATACCGATACATTTTCATGATGTATTTTTCTATGCCACAAGAATTTTCCATTGAGACATTCAACCACCCCTGATACAAATCCACATCAATGCTACGCCGATAGCACTGATCCCACTCCGGCGCATATTCTTTTGTTCTGGCAGCATACTTACACAACAGCGGCTCGGCCTCGGTCATGCGGGCGGCAAACAACGTCTTGGATTCCGCCAAAGGTATCTCAACTGGGAAAATCATTCGCATAACATTATAGCCGAAAGCGCCAGCCAAACCGTGCAGCGCAATCGCCAAGGCAATGAACAGCCACTCAACACGCCATTTCTTCACCAATCGAGGGGCGGTAATCTTCACGTTGTCACCTCCCTCCAGAACGGTCAGACCACCTGATAAACGCACCATATCCGTCTTTATCCTGATAAACCCAAAATCGCTGGCTACCGTGGTGATCATAGCGATATTCCGAATTGGAAGAGACCGCCGCTTCCCATTGGTTGCGGACGTTTATGTTATGTTCTAAAAGATCCATTGCAACCTCCTCCGGTGTATATTCCCCGCCGGACAGAATACTAAATAGCCGAGCAAACAGCTCGATAGTGTTTGTGTCGGGTAGGCAGTCCGGTGGCGTAGCGCCAGAAAGTGTTTCGATTTTCAGGTAGTATGTCTCGCTTCCATAGGCGTTTTCAAGTGAGATTTCCAACCGCCCCTGATGAAAATCCGCCCGCAAAGCACGCCCATAAAGCATATCCTCTGGCGGTGCTTCCTCTTCTATTTCCGACGCACCAAAATCGCGCAGCAGTGCCTTAGCCTGTATCATGCGAAAGTCAAACCGCGCCTGCGATTCCTCGGCTGTGAAGGTGGTCGAGGTGAAGAGGCTTTGGCCACAGCGGTAACCTAAAGCGAGAATAGTGCCATTAAACAGTAAAGCCAAAGCAAGCGCCAACCATTCAGCGCGCCATTTTTTAATTCTATGCGGGGGAGCGAGTTTCATTAGATCACTCCTTGTGGATAATACGTAAAATCGATGGTTATGGAATAGGGCGTTATCGCTTTATCTTTTTGAGACAAAAGTCCGGCGTTATTTGCGATGCTTCCCAAGTGCTTCACAAACGTCTCCTTGCATCCTATGGTGAAAATCTCCTCATACGGTATCTCTCTGTAGCTGTCAAAGTCATATTGGTCTTCAGCATGGCAGGTAAATACCCAGCCTGTTATCAAATCAAACTCCGCGCGATACTGAATATCAATTTTGCCGATTGAAAAATATAAATCCTTATTTTCATCTTTTACATCCAGTGAAATTTTGCCTAAAAAAGATTCTTGGACAGAAAACTGATAAGAATGCTCCGATAGTGCCATCGCCACAGCATCCCGGAATGTTTGTAGCTTTGTTATTTTTTCTACGACAAGTGAATCTTGACCCCAATAAATGGGCGATGGGCTTTTCTGCAATGAATGCATCAGCGTCTGAGCGGAGATGACACAGTCCATTTCCTTTTCCAGCAGTTCTTTGGCACCCGCGGCCCAAATCAATCTTTGAATTTGCCGCGTGTTTGCGCGGAACAGTTGGTATAAAACGCTGTTGCCCACACCTGCATTTTTATTTATGCGATCTATTATGACAACAAATTTGTAGGGGTCTTTTGTTAAAAATTGCATGAATTTACTTGTTCGAAATTCCTTTACAAACTCTGCTACAGCCCTTTTCGTTGCCTCATCCCATAGTCCGTTTTC
>DATMYZ010000150.1:0-4899 GCA_035560675.1 Clostridia bacterium | reverse complement strand
GTACAATAAACAGGAATTATAAGCAGGGTCTTACACTAAAATATTGAAATGACAGCAGGAGGTAAAAGAAAGAATGAGAAAAATTGGAATCACTGAAACTGTTCTCAGAGACGCGCAGCAATCTCTGATTGCAACAAGAATGCCGTTTTCTGACTTTGAAGAAATCCTCTCCACCATCAATAAGGTAGGCTATTACTCTATTGAATGTTGGGGTGGCGCCACCTTCGACACCTGTCTCCGCTATCTCAACGAAGATCCGTGGGAAAGGCTGCGCAAAATCCGCAAGGCTGTTCCAGACACTAAGCTGCAGATGTTGCTTCGCGGCCAGAACCTCTTGGGTTATAAGCCCTATCCCGATGATGTTGTCGAAAAGTTCGTCGAGCGTTCCATCAAAAACGGCATCGATATCATCCGTATTTTCGACGCACTTAACGATCCCCGTAACCTTGAGGTTGCCATAAAGGCCACCAAAAAGTACGGTGCGATTGCGTCCGGTACCATTTGCTTTACCATCAGCCCGGTGCACACCCTTGAAAAGTATGTGGAACTGGGCAATCAGCTGCGCGACATGGGTTGCGACACCATCTGCATTAAAGATATGTCCGGCATTATGGGTCCGCAAGAGGCCTATGATCTGGTCAAGGCCCTTAAAGAAAACGTTAGCCTGCCTATCGTGATACACACTCACTGCACAACGGGCATCGCACCTCTTACTCTCTTAAAGGCAGTGGAGGCCGGGGCAGACGTTATTGATACCGCTATTTCCAGCATGTCAGGCGGCACCAGCCAGTTCTCAACCGAAAGTATGGTCTATTCTTTGCGCCAGCTTGGGTATGAGGTTGGTATAGACGACATGGCTGCCAAAAAGGTTAACGATCATTTCATCCCTGTACAAAAAGCCGCCCTTGAATCAGGGCTTCTTGATCCCTATGTTTTAGGTACCACCACCGATGCGCTTATCTATCAAGTACCCGGCGGCATGCTTTCAAACCTTATTGCGCAGCTTAAGCAGCAGAATGCACTCAATAAATTTGATGAAGCGCTTGCTGAAATTCCGCGCGTTAAGGCAGACCTAGGTCACCCGCCACTGGTTACCCCGACCAGCCAGATCACCGGCGTTCAGGCCGTAATGAACGTATTGGCTGGCGAGCGCTACAAGATGGTCTCCAACGAGGTTCGCGCCTATCTGCGCGGCGAATATGGCCGTGCGCCCGGCGAGGTTAACCCCGAAGTTATCAAAAAGGTGCTTGGCGACATCAAGCCCTCAACTGAGCGCTTTGCAGATAGTCTTGCGCCTGCGTTTGAGTCTACCAAGAAAGAGCTCGGCGCAAAAGCCAAATGTGACGAAGACGTTCTTTCTTATCTGGTGTTCCCGCAGCTCGCCGAAAAGTTTTTTGAGAAGCGTGACAACCCCGCCGAGGCTGCCGCTGTCGCCGCCGCTGTCACCGCCGCCGTTGCCGCTGACAAAAAACCCGCAGCTGTCAAGTACAGCGTGCGGAGAATAGATTAGTCAGGGGGGCGGGTATTTTATGAATAGCTCCGCTATCTTTGGTATGCTTATCCTTTTTGGTGCCGTTCTGTTGTTGGTCGTTTTGATGCTTTTTGAGCGCGAAAAAGACTACAAAATCGCAATGGTAAAATATGAATGCGATATGGAAGCCTATAACAAGGCTGTCGCATTGTATGGCGATCCATCCTTTGCGGCACCTGCACCGGTCTTTGCAGCTCCTGCTATGTCGACTACGCCTGCCGCAGCAATTCCCGCTGTTTCCAGTGGCGAGGTTCTGCTATCCGGCGTAGATGACCACACCGCAGCTATGATTATCGCTATCCTCTGCGACGAGCTGGGCAAAAACCCCGCTGCGCTACGTTTTAAGTCAATCACTGCACTGTAAAGGGAGGTTTAACGTCAATGAAATATGTTGTTACCCTAAACGGCAAAGATTATGAGGTAGCGGTTGATCAGGGCTCTGCAGAGGTGTTGTTTGTTACGGCTGCCGGCACTGTCGCGTCTGCTCCGGTACCTGTTCACGTAGCCGCCCCTGTCTCAGCGCCCGCTCAGGCGCATGTTGCCGTCCCGGTGGTTCCGATTGTTGCGGCCTCGGGCAAAGCGGTAAATGCCCCAATGCCCGGCACCGTTTTAAAGATGCTGGTTAAACAGGGTGATAAGGTTGCCAATGGCCAGGTGCTGCTGGTACTTGAAGCTATGAAGATGGAAAACGAAATCTTTGCCCCTTGTGACGGCACGGTAACTGCTGTTGCAGTCAAAGAAGGTTCTTCGGTCAATTCTGGCGACGCCATGGTTACCATCGGCTAGCCCTTATAAAATTCCGTCACTATTAAAAATGCGTGTGCAAATATTTCTGCGCACGCATTTTTGTTAACCGAATGTACGTCATTCAATCGTTTTTAAAGCTTATAAACCGCGCCCCATGATACGTCAAAACACCTTTATCATGCTTCTTTACTGTATCATAGTAAGCGTCATACGGCAAACAGAAAGCTCGTTGCATTCTGTTAAACAGGTGGAGCAGCAGGCTTGCAATAATCAGGCGCAGATTCAGGTAATAACGCAGAAATACGTTCAGGATAGTTTGCTAAATCCAGATTAGGTGCGGTTTTAAAAATGTAGGTGAGGTAGCAAAATGGATCGAGTCCGTTTTCCTTAGCCGTTTCTATGATGCTAAAAATGACAGCGCTGGCCTTGGCACCGCGCGGGGTATTGGCGAACAGAAAATTCTTGCGGTCAATGACAAAGGGCTTTATACTGCGCTCGGCGCGGTTGTTGGAAATCTCCAGCCGTCCGTCCAAAAGATAATTTTCCAGCCATGGCAACTGCTCTTGGAGGTAATAAACCGCCTTTCCAAAACCGGCTTAGCCAAGCGAACGCATTCTTCCTGCCGCTTTTGGGTAGAGCATTCCGCCAGCTGCTTTTCTAATGCAAACAGCCGGGCGCAGTATTGCTTTCCCTGCATGGCAAAGGCACCTTCCCGTTGCTCTTTAGGGATGGCATTGAGCGCTTCATCAAATTTACATCTGGCATGCGCCCAGCAGCCGACCACCGTAATGGCTTTGGGCAGCTTGTGGTACCCCTGGTACCCATCCGCATGAAGAAAACCTTAGAATCCTGTCAGGAATTTTTCAGGATGGCAGGCCTTGCGGTCGGGTTGGTACTCATAGAGCACAGTGGGATGTTCAGCGTCCCGCCCAGTGCGATAGAGCCACATATAAGACTTGCTCTGCGCCTGTTTCCCTGGCTCCCGAAGCACCTGCAGTGTCGTTTCATCGGCGTGCAGCACTGTGTGCGCACATAGCCGCCGGTGCAGTTCCTCATAAACGGGCGCCAGCCAGTCCCCGGCGCATCGCAGCATCCAGTTGGACATCGTCTGCCGCGACAGCAAAATGCCCTGCCGCTGCCATTCCTGTTCCTGCCGGTAGATGGGCGAGCCCATAACGAACTTCTGCGTCATCAGATGCGCCACGGCCTCCGGCGAGGCTGCCGGCAATCACCGGCGCTTCCTTGGGCGTGGATATAACAGGCGTCTCTTCCGATACCATCTTACAGGTCTGGCAGGCATAAATAAAATACCAATCCTCCCGGATTTTAACCTGTGCAGGCACAATGACCAGCGTTCGGCGTACATCCTTGCCAATTTCCTGCATTATTTTGCCGCAGGCGGCACACAACTGTTCCGTTTCCGGCAGGCGGTGCTCGACCGCTTCAACAGGCAAATCCTCAGGCAGCCGATCCTTCAGCTCCCTGGATTTTTTTCGGTAGTGCGCCCGAACTTCCTCGAGCTGCGGTTCGGATGTCTTATCATCTGCGAAAATCTCTGCCTTGTTAAACAATAGGCTCAGCTGCTCGCCAATATCATATTGGGTCTATTCTCTGGATTGACCAAACTGGCGCTTTTGTGGAAGACGAAGCTGTTCCAAAAGCCAATCCAGCTTTTGGGTGAGCTCGGCATGATGGGCCTTGATCCCCATCAATTCCTCATATTCCGCGCGGGAAATGGTCACCATTCCAGCGTTATATTCTGTTGTTTTCATCATCTTTTCCATAGGTTAATGATACCATAAAAGCGACAATAATAACAGCTTTTTCGCACCATTAAGCCATTTTTATTCCTGGGACAGGGCGATGTGCCTTGGGCTGCTCAACGCTGAGTCCTTCCATAAGCCAGCGGTATTGCTGCAGGGTGATTTGCGCCGCTTCTGTTCCGCTGCGCGGCCACTGGAAGCTGCCGGACTCCAGACGTTTATACAACAGGACGAAACCGTTGCCTTCCCAGTACAACCCCTTGATTCGATCGCAGCGGCGGCCGCAGAACAGAAACAGTGTGTTCGTGAACGGATCCAGTGCAAACTGCTGCTGTACGATGGATGCCAGTCCGTCGATGCCTCTGCGCAGATCCGTATAGCCGCAG
Organism: Clostridia bacterium; assembly: GCA_035560675.1. Classification (GTDB taxonomy): domain Bacteria; phylum Bacillota; class Clostridia; order Oscillospirales; family Ruminococcaceae; genus Yanshouia. The sequence goes on along the minus strand of DATMYZ010000150.1, from coordinate 472 downwards.
GCAATATAGACCCGGTCTGCTCCGGCAAAGTCACTTAACATGACTTCAATATTCGAACGATGGCCACTATGGTTGCTTCGTCCGCCCCGGAATAGATATCAGCTTCTACCTCTCTAACGCGAAGGGTTCCGGCAACAACGCCTCTGGCTGATGCCATGGGAATTTCCGCAAAGCAGGGCTCTCGCTGTATTGCAGCCTCAAAAACCTTGCGTTGCCAGTAATAATATGTTTTTTCGTTTATGCCGTTTTCTTCGCACCACTGCCGTACACTTTGACCGCTGTTGCGGCATCCCGCAACTCGGATGCTCCATTCGTTCAATCGCTGATTTTGGCTTATGGTTTTCAGACGTTTTTCCATGCGATGACACTCCCATTCGCTCTAATAGTCTCCTTTAGACTCTTTTAATGTCTTTGGTAGTCCATTGAACTTTTGAGGTTATTCTCGCATGTTGTTTGACCTTTTGCAATCCGT
>DATMYZ010000149.1:0-3294 GCA_035560675.1 Clostridia bacterium | reverse complement strand
GGCTTGTACGCTTGCGTTTTCTTTAACAGCCTGCGCCAGCGGAGCCTCTTCAGCTGTGCCATCATCGCCATCCGCCGTTGCTGGCAGCTCCATCGCCGCCCCCAAGAGTGGAAAGCTTAAAATAGGACTCGTGCAGATGATGGAGCATCCGTCGCTTGACGAAATCCGCGAAGCAATTCTCAGTGAGCTGACCGCGCAAGGGTTCGATACTTCCAAGATAGATATTGATTACCAAAACGGTCAGGGTGACATGGGTACCCTCAATTCCATTTCACAAAAATTTGTGGGCGACGATGTTGACCTTATCATTGCCATCGCTACTCCTGCCGCTCAGGCTGCCGCTGCCGCCACAACCGATATTCCAATCATTTTTTCGGCCGTTACTGATCCAATCAGTGCTGGCTTAGTGGGCAGTCTTGAACAGCCGGACCGCAACTGCACCGGCACCTCTGACGCCATCCCCACCAATCAAATCTTCACACTGGCCGATGAACTAACCCCTGGCATTACGACTTATGGCTTTCTTTATAATCAGGGCGAATCCAACTCCGTTTCGGTCATAAGCAATGCCAAAGCTGCGCTAGATGCTAAGGGTATCAACTACATTGAAACCTGCGTGGTTACCTCGGGCGAAGTCACCTCGGCCGCGCAATCGCTTCTGGGAAAGGTAGATGCAATCTTCTGCCCAATCGACAATACTGTTGCTTACGCCATGCCCAACCTTGCGCAGATCGCTATTGATGCTAACCTGCCTGTTTATGTCGCGGCCGATTCGATGGTCAATGACGGCGGTCTCGCCACTGTGGGCGTCAATTATACCCAGCTGGGCGTGCAGACTGCCCAAATGGCTATCGAAGTGCTTTCAGGCAAACCCGTTTCCGATGTACCTGTGCAGGTGTTGACCCGTTATAGCACTGTCGTTAACCAAGAAACCGCCGCTGCACTGGGCGTTGATGTTTCAAAGTATACTAAATAAATTCTACCAATTTCATGTTTACAAGTATCTGCGGTTATGTTGTTACTGATCGCAGCATTCAGCAGGAGGTTTTTTAATGAGCATGGTTTTACTGCGCGGCGCTGCAGAACAGGGCTTTATCTACAGCCTTGTGGCGCTGGGTTTATATTTATCTTACCGCACTCTAAATATCGCGGATCTCACTGTAGACGGCTCTTTTACGTTGGGCGCCGCGGCTGCATCAGCTTTAACAGTATTCGGCCACCCCATTCTAGGCTTGTTTTTTGCCATATTCACTGGGTCGATGGCAGGATTTGTCACCGCTGTACTACAAACCAAACTCAGAGTTCAACCTATTCTGGCGGGCATCATCACGATGACAGCACTTTATTCCATCAACCTTCGCATCATGGGCAACCGCTCCAATCTACCGCTGCTACGAGAAGAAACCATTTTTACACTTTTCTCAAAATTTTTACCCTCGGCGCTTAAGGGCTACTCAAAGCTGGCACTCTCGTTACTTTTTGGCGTGCTGGCTGCGGTGTTTCTCATTTTCTTTCTGCGCACCCGACTGGGACTTTCTATTCGCGCAACAGGCGACAACCGCACTATGGTCAGTTCCTCGTCAATAAACCCTGCTTACACCACCACAGTCGGTTTATGCATTGCAAATGCACTGGTTGCTCTCTCTGGCGGTCTGCTGGCCCAATATCAGATGTTTTCTGAAATTACACTGGGCACCGGCATGGTGGTTATTGGCCTGGCGTCACTCATCATCGGCGAGGTGCTGTGCGATATGCTGTTTCGCGGTCCCTCGGTGGCGCGCGCTATCTTTGCAGCGGTTATAGGCGCAGTCATCTACCGCATTATTATCGCCATGGCGCTTTCAGCATCGGTTTCAACCTCCGACTTAAAGCTGGTTTCAGCGGTCATCGTCATGGTTGCCATTTCTTACCCTGCAGTCCGCGACCAGTACCAGCTCTACCGGCTGAGAAGGGAGGCGCAGAAAAATGCTGACGCTTAAAAATATTTCAAAGACCTTTAACCCCAAAACGGTCAACGAAAAAAAAGCGCTCGACCATTTTAATCTTCACCTCGACAAAGGAGAATTTCTGACTGTCATTGGCTCAAACGGTGCCGGCAAATCTACCGTTATGAACGCTGTTGCCGGCATATTCTTAATCGACTCCGGCCACATCTTGCTAGATGGAGAGGATATCACCTTTAAAAAAGACTATCGACGCGCGCAATCTATCGGCAGATTGTTTCAGGATCCGCTTTCTGGTACCGCACCCAGCATGAGTATAGAAGAAAACCTCTCGCTGGCTTATATGCGCACTATAACACACATTTCACCGTTTGGCCTGAATGCGAAGGAACGACGCTATTTGAGAGAACGGCTGGCAACGCTTGATCTAGGGCTTGAGAACCGCCTGTCTTCCCCCGTAGGACTATTATCCGGCGGACAGCGGCAAGCCTTGACGCTCCTGATGGCGACGCTGAATACGCCTAAGCTGCTGCTGCTTGATGAGCATACTGCGGCTCTTGACCCCGCCACCGCTGAAAAAGTACTACAGCTCACCCGCAGCATCGTGGCTGAAAACCATATTACCTGTGTCATGATTACCCACAACATGCGTTCTTCACTTGATCTCGGTAGCCGCACAATTATGATGGATTCAGGAAAAATTATTCTGGATATCGCGGGGGAAGAGCGCAAAAACATGTCGGTCAACGGCCTGCTTGAGCGCTTCCGCAAAGCAGCCGCCAAGGATTTAGATAACGACCGTATGCTGCTGGATTAAGTAAACTAGGTTATTTGCTTATCCACTCTCTCACAATAAAAAAATATCTGACACTGTATGGATTATTCTGCGCGTATGCATTGAGAAAGCAGCATATACCACAATGATATATGCTGCTTTCTTATTCCGCTATAGCTGTCTATTTGGGCATTAAAATGATATGACTTTTGGGGTCTCTTTAAACGACGAGAATGTCGCCGTAGCATCTTTTAAATACAGTACCTGCGTGTTACTGTCATCCACCTTATACATGCCCTGCAAGCTGGGGTATGCATCAAGCATGTGTTGCTTGGCTGCCAGCCTGTTGTCTTCAACGGCTATTGCCGCTACACGCACCCACTCGCCGCCTTTGAATCCGCAAATTTCTATTTTGGGGTTTACAGCCATCTGTTTTGAAACATGCTTCACCTTGCCAGTCTGGATATAAAGCCTGCCTTCAAAAATATCAACGGTTCCAAACGGCCGAACACGCGGCTGATCCCCTTCAACTGTGGCAAGATAATATGTCTCGCACTTTCTTAAAAAATCAAATAC
>DATMYZ010000148.1:0-2882 GCA_035560675.1 Clostridia bacterium | reverse complement strand
GTTAAAAACATTTTGAAATGGCCTTTATGATTTGACATCGACGTTATCGCGGTGTTGACATTTGTAAAATATTCACATTGAATGCTTTTATGACAGTTTGAAGGTGTGTGACAGGGTTTCATACGTATTTTATGTGCCATTTTCTTATTGAATCGCTGTCATGCTTTGAATGGAATTCTTTTTCTTAAACCTTCCAAGCGGTTCAGCGCTGCATTAAGCGTTTCGTCACGCTTGGCAAAATGGAAGCGAATCAGGTGGGTTACCGGCTCACGAAAGAAGCTGGAACCGGGTACAGCCCCGACGCCCACGTCGCGGGCGAGCATCTCACAAAATTCCAAATCACTGGCAAATCTGAATTCCGAAATATCCATCAAAATGTAATAGGCTCCCTCTGGCACCGTATGGCATAAGCCAAGTGCGTCCAACCCCTTTAAAAACAGATTCCGTTTGCGGGTGTATTTGACTAGCAGGTCATTGTAATAACTCTGCTCAAATTTAAGCCCTGGAATAACCGCCTCCTGCAATGGGGCGGCTGCTCCCACTGTAAGAAAGTCATGCACCTTTTTAATGCGCTCTGTTATTTCGGCCGGTGCAATGGTATATCCCAGCCGCCAGCCGGTGATAGAATATGTTTTTGAGAGCGAAGAGCACGAAATTGTTCTGTCCCACATGCCGGGTAAAGAAGAAAAATATGTATGTTTAAAAGGCGCGTAAACAATATGCTCATAAACTTCGTCCGTTATGACATAGGCATCGTATTTTTGGGCGAGGCTCGCGATGGTGTCCAGCTCCGATCTGGTAAAGACCTTTCCGCAGGGGTTAGACGGATTGCAAAGCACCAGTGCCTTGGGTCGCTGGCGGAATGCATTTTCCAACATCTCAGGGTCAAAGCAAAAGGTGGGTGGTAGCAGCGGCACATAAATCGGTTCTGCGCCAGAGAGGATCGTATCTGCACCGTAATTTTCATAAAAAGGCGAGAACACAATGACTTTATCGCCGGGGTTTGTCACGGTCATAATCGCGGTCATCATCGCTTCGGTGCTGCCGCAAGTGACCACAATCTCGCTGTTAGGATCGATGGTTCGTCCCCGGAGCAGGCTTTCCTTTGTGGCAAGTGCCTCTCGGAAATGCTGCGAGCCCCACGTAATGGAATATTGGTGAAAATCTTCGTGGGTCACCTGCGATAAACGGGTCAGTATCTCCGGGGGAGGCTCAAAATCAGGAAAGCCCTGAGATAGATTGATCGCCCCGTATTGGTTGGATATCCGCGTCATACGGCGGATAACTGAGTCGCTGAAATTTGCGGTGCGTTCAGATAATTTCTGCATATTAACGCTCTCCCGTAATATAAGATTTTCCGCAGATTAAAATATGCTGCGGGCCGGCACTACTTTAATCAAATTCATGACAGGCAGGTTTTGCGGCGCTGTCTCCCAAAAGGGATATTAGTGCCTATATTGCCGTCGATTGCGAAAGCATTTTGGTAAGGTGCGGCGCACAGAAAAGGCCTAACTGTCCCACAATTGTCAATATACATCGTATTGCCCCATTCTTCAAGGACTATTTGATAGTAAAGCAACATCTGAAAAGTTGATCCAGATGAATGGATATTGCTAGAAGGCGCCACGATTTTGTTTTGGCCTTTGCTGATTACGCATCTATCTATAAAAAAATAAAAAACGCTTGTAGTATTAATAAACATCGTTATACTGAGGATAACGGCGCCGTAAATAAAACGAACAGGAGCTTTATTTATGGAAAATTTCATAGTTAAACCAATAGGAACAATTCAGTCGGATGCAGACGGTATGCGCATTATTCTGGAAAAAGCGTATATTCCGGCAATGACCCATTTAACGGGCTTTGGCTATATCAATGTTCTTTGGTGGTTCAGCCAAAGTGACGAAGCAGCCTCTCGCGCAAAACTGACGGAAACAAGCCCTTACAAGGGGTCACCAGAAGTCTTGGGAACGTTTGCCACCCGCTCTCCGGAGCGGCCCAATCCCATTGCGCTGACCTGTGCCGGTGTCACTTACGTTGATGACGAAAACGGCATCATCGGTGTGACGTTTATTGATGCGCATGATGGTACGCCGGTTCTTGATATCAAGCCCTACACGCCCAGCTTTGACCGTGTCGAAGCGCCTGTTGTTCCGCAATGGTGTGCCAACTGGCCGCAAAGTGTAGAAGATTCGGGCGACTTTGACTGGGGGAGTGTTTTTGATTTTTAAGTACGTCAATCTGCTGTTGTGGTACCGTTTCAACGTACGATGCCATCAGGCCATGAGACGGGGCCTTGTAGCCGGTACTATCACCGCATAGAGCCTGTAATGAACGAAGCCGGTGCCAAAATGGCACCGGCTTCGACAAACTTATAAAGTGCTTGCGGGTTACTGCTTAGTTAATAGAATCTTTCTCTGGAACGGTTAAAGCTGACCAGCGCGCAAACCATTAGGCCGATCACTGCAAGAATAGCGCCGATACTGCACGCAATCATGGCTAACTTGCGATAATCAATCGAGTCAGCAGCCGTATTGCTGTTCGTCGTCGGACTGGTCGCGGCTGGGGCGGTCAACTTGTTTTCAGCTTTCTTAGTGGTGCCGATAATGGCGGGGCTGTCCTCTTCGGATTGCTTATCTTCCTTTTTAGATGCCTCAGAGGAATCGGGTTGCCCAACAGCGGATGATGGGGTAGAAGCGCTACTGATAACAGCGGGCCCAGCCGACACGATGTTATTAGCAACAGCTGGCACCTGCGCTTGAATCTGTGTTCCGTAAGCGATATCGTCAAATCCAAAACCGCCGGTGCCCGGATTATAGTTGGTCTGGGTGTCGTTGTCGTAGATAACGGCGGTGTCATCATCACTGCTGGTATCAGTGCTT
>DATMYZ010000147.1:0-3098 GCA_035560675.1 Clostridia bacterium | reverse complement strand
TTATTACAGCGGTAATCTACCGTTGATGAATATTTAGATGCTTCACCCTGACACTTAAAAAGGATATTGTATGAGTAATATCATCAGATGCAATCTTCGTGAGCTGCTGCTTTGCCTGTCTAAGGCTCAGGATTTGATATCACCGCTGCTGGCTAGCCATCAGCAACAGGTGGCCTATCTGTCATATCGGTTGGCAGAACAAATGGACTTATCCGTGCAGGAGCGCAAAGAAATTTTTTTAGCTGCGTTGGTGCACGATATCGGCGCACTTTCAACGAATGAGTTGCTATCCATAACTGAACACGAACCGATTGCTGCTTATAGCCATGCTTTTAAAGGCGCACTGTTGGTGGAGGGATTTAAGCCCCTGAAACCCATTGCTAAGCTGGTAAAATATCACCATGTTCCGTGGGCTGACGGACATAATTTAGTTGTCCACGGAGAGACTGTGCCGCTTTATAGCCATATCATTCATTTGGCTGACCGCGTTTGCGCCGGAATACAAAACTCGAAGCATAATGTGTTAACACAACTGCCAAAGGTGCTGGAAGGAGTTAATCAGCAGTCAGGGACATTGTTTGTGCCAAATTTTGTCGATGCGCTCAGTAAGCTGAGCAAAAAAGAGTATATTTGGCTTGATTTGACCTCGCGCGACCCGATAGTTTTTTTGCCGACGCAAGAACTGTTTGACAGCCTGTCGCTTGAAATTGACGATATCATTGATTTTGCCATCCTTTTTTCCCACATTATTGATTTCAGAAGCCGTTTTACAGCCTGCCATTCGGCGGGCGTAGCTAGGGTGGCCGAATACATTGCCAAATTGATGCGCTTTTCTCCAGTTGAGCGCAAGATGATGCTGATTGCCGGCTATCTGCACGATTTAGGGAAACTGGCCATCAACAATGACATTCTTGAAAAGCCAGACAGCCTTGAATTGGATGAGTTTAATGAAATACGTGCTCATACCTACTATACTTATGTTTTGCTCGGCGAAATTCAGCAGTTTGATATTATAAAGATATGGGCTGCCTACCATCATGAGCGACTGGACGGTAAGGGCTATCCCTTTCATATCAGCGGTGAAAACTTGCCTTTGGGGTCTCGGATTATGGCAGTAGCTGATATATTTACGGCCATCACCGAAGATCGCCCATACCGTAAGGGAATGCCTATGGAACGTGCGATGAAAGTGCTGAATAATATGGTTACCAACGGTGCGCTGGACGCTAATGTTGTGAAAGTGGTGATCGATCATTTCGCTGCTATTAATGATATGTGTGCCGTCGCGCAAGAGGCGGCGGATACGCAATACAAAAATTTTATGGATATGCAGCCCCAAAAACAAATAGATCAGGGGGCATTCTCAACGCGCTGAGAGTGCCTGAGTGCCTATCACCATTAGCATGTAACGTCCGCCTTAACCCTTTGCAGAATAGGCTTAAAGGCAGCTGCGACAAGATTTGCAACTAGTCTGACATATCGTCTGGTACAAGTTTTTAGATTATTGAATAAAAACCACCTTGCATTTACCTTTAAATTGCGGTATACTTAATAAGCTACTTATGCTTAAGCAGGTATGGTGTAATGGTAGCATCTCTGCTTCCCAAGCAGATCGAGCGGGTTCGAATCCCGTTACCTGCTCCAAACAGAACGCCCGAAAAACGGCTTTAGAATGCCGTTTATCGGGCGTTAGCTTTTTATAAAAATGCCGTTTGCTGTTTGTTTGCTGTTTATTTCTCTGAAATCTTCAAATCAAGCACCTCGGCGATGGCCTCGGATGCCTTGGCTTGCGTGGCGGCAAAGGTGTGTGCGTAAATATTTAAAGTGGTGCTGGCCTGAGAGTGACCGAGGGCAGCCGACACGGTGCGCACGTCTGTGCCGCTGTTAATCAGCAGCGTGGCATTAAGGTGTCGAAAGCTGTGGGGGTTGACTTTGCGCAGGCCGGTTCTGGCAAAGAAACGCGAGAGCCAATTCTCTACACAAGAGGGGTTAAGCGGTACGCCGTCCCATGCAGCAAACAGCCGGTCATAATCTTGCCACTTGTCACCGACCTGCAGCCGCTCTGTGGTCTGTTCGACCTTATACCGTCGAAGTAGATCAATGACGCCCTGTGGCATTTTTAGCGAACGCATCGAGCGGGCTGTTTTTGGCGTGTCGGTATAAACGCCGCGCTCCTTGGTGTAAAGGCTGGTACGCCGGATGCTGATAACGCCGGTATCGAAATCAATGTCTTTCCATTCAAGCCCTAGCAATTCGCCGCGCCGGAAACCGCCGAAGATGGCCAGCGTATAAAATACCTGCCAGTGAAGAGGCTCATTTTTGAGTGCATCGAGGAATTGCTGCGCCTCTTCCAAGGTATAACAGGCCCGCTCAACTGGCGGAGATGTGGGTAAGCAGAAGCTTCAGCTGGAAGGCGCCGGGCGGGACGAGCAGAAAAAGCGCATCGCCGACATGAGCACCTTTCTACGAGAGCAGCCCACCGCCCTGACGGAATACGACGAGCCGCTTGTCCGGCGGTTGATTGAAAAGGTCACCATCTACGAGGATAAATTCACCGTGGAATTCAAGTCCGGCGTGACGGTAAATGTGGATGAATAAGGGGAAAAATAAGCAAGGCACTCTGCGTAAATTTTGAACGCAGGGTGCCTATTTCGATCTAATCGGTTGAACTAAATACCATCCTGACAAATTCTGTAATATGTAAGTTATTGGTCTTCAAATACGCGCTTTTAATCTTGCTTGTTACAAAAGAATCGTTTCCTGATAGATGCAATCCGTCATTATAAAGTGGCTGCAAAAGATAAAAAAGTTCGGGTGGGTCGATTCCTTTTTCTTCGGCATAGCTGAGTTTGTTTATAGTCTTATGCTGTTCTATAAAATCATTTTGATCACAAGAGTTTAAGCTTAAGTATAGTGTTTCTTCAATCTTAATACGAACTGCTGCTATAATCATAACTGGGTTATATTGTTGCTCTTCCAAATATTTATTCATTACTTCATTGTAGAGATTCTCTTTGAAAAGCATACTATCGCCAGAAAAAGTTCCTGAAATTGCATTTTTTAATCCATCAGACAAGATATGTTGGTCTGGATGATAA
>DATMYZ010000146.1:0-8361 GCA_035560675.1 Clostridia bacterium | reverse complement strand
ACGTTGGCTATCTATACTCATCTGGAAAAACAACGAGCAGTAAGTAAAGCAGCCGGAAAATTAAATGTTTTTATTAATGATTTTTCACCTCAACACGACAGACTCTGACTCTGTTTGTCTGGGTTCGAATCCTAGTTCGGCAACCATCTAATGCAGGCCGCTCGCAGAAGCGGGCGGTTTGCAAGCAGCTTGTTGGGTCATCTTTACTGCTACTGGAAAGGCCCTACAACATATTCATGTTTCCAAGTGCAAAAAGAAAGACCATGATGCTACTTACATCATAGTCTTTCTGTATTTAACACCTTGCGTTGCCATTAGCACAGATAAGTCTGGTGATGCGGTCGTTGCATCTTTCAAGCGCAAGCCTTTTAGAAGCTGGTAACTTCTAAAGGGCTATTTGTGTTTCATTGGTAATTATTTCATTAACAGTATATCACGTGTCATCAATGAAATCAAGCGGAAAATTGACTTTCGCTCAAAATGAGCGGAAGTTTATATAAAACGTAAACGTCCCCCTTGCAATCATTTCGAAGACTATGCTAACATAAGTTGTAAGCTATATCCATCAGTCTGATGATGCGGGCGTTGCATCTTTCAGGCGCAAGCCTGATAGGCGCTGGTAACTCCTATCAGGCTATGGATAAAAAGCTTAATCGCATAAACAGGACGGCAGGTCAACCTTTCGGTTGACCTGCCGTCTTTCTTGTTCGATTTTTTTCATGGATATTACCGTCAGCGCACACTATAGCAGTAATCGTTAATCCGAATTTGCGATAGAAGTGCAGCAACCGCTCTGGGTGGTCACTAAGATCATGGGGACCTGTATGGGATGCTCTTTCTGCGCACAACAGCGGAGGAAGTCTATCTGAACAACTGGAAGGATTATAAGGAGTTGGCGGACGATGCCCGTTACACACCGGAATATCGGGAGCTGTATGCGCGTCGCAAAAAACCAAAGAACGGGTCTTTGCCGACGCCAAGGAAAACCACGCCATGCGCTATACGCAGTACTGAGACCTCGCTCAGGTAACAAACTGGGTGAAGCTTAAGAGTTTGCTGCCACGAATCTTAAAAAACTGGCCAAATAGAAGTGGAGGACTTCTCTGTTCTGTTTTCGTACTCCTTTTTAGGCTTAAGTGTAACCGGAACCCGGTTTGCGCCGCTGCGTAATCCGGGTTCTTCGACAGACTGAAGGACGCAGTGAGAAGGAAAAAAAGAGAAAACAAAATGAGACGGATTGTCGAGTCAAGTGCGCCACTTCGTGTAGTGATACATAAAAAGAGGATTCGCAACCTTGACATTTTCTCAGTCGGCTGTGGATGCGGAAAAGGTTATACACCAATTTCTTCTGACTCAGCCTGGCAAATTCGGCTTTGTTGAGATAAAGTCCACGAAATAAACCATGGCGAAACAAGCAAACCCTTTGCCGCGATCGGTAGTACCCGCCTTAAAAGAGCCTTTGGGCAAAGTAAAATAATCGTGTGATTGTTGATTGCATACGGCTACCTTCTCGTTTATTCAAGACGTTAATAACCGTAATAATTTGCGATGATATTCAGCGTCTTTGAGGGCTTTCCTGATCTTTTTTTGCCATTTCAGTTTTCCAAGCATGCAATGCTAATGCAATTGCAATGACAGCATAGCAAACAAATACGCGAAAATATTCACCCGTCGCAGCATCTCCAAAGAGGTTCTTGCCTGCTAACGGTGCCACGACAAACATGGTATGAAAGAGTATTGCGCCAAGAAAGGCTTGTTCAATATTCGCTTTTTTAATGGATGCACCGCCGACCAGCAAAGCAGCAATCGCGTAAGTGCCTACATTCTCGTGCGCAGTGTAGGTTGTAAAATTTCCTATTTCCTGAATATAGATAACCTGACCGAGCGCAGCCAATATGGTAGAGACAATGACGGCAATAATACGAATTCGATCCACATGAATTCCCATTGCTGACGCAATACCCCTATCCTGTCCAACGGCACTGATATCACTACCCAGCTTTGTTTTAGCTAAGAATGTAATCACAGCGCAGACCAGTAAAATGATGATACCGGTAACCAGAGAAATTTTAGTAAACATAAAGGCTTTCTTAATAGAAGGTAGAGCCACACAGGCAATATAAAAAATTGCAACACCTGCCAAACTAGCGTAAATGGCACCCTGCTCTTTCCAACTAAGTTTTTTACTCAGCTTTTTCGCATGAAGCCATCGCGACACGAACAGAATGACCGCATACCCAGCTAAGAGCGCCGGCAGCACATCATAAAGCGGAACTTTCCAAAGTCGGTTCAGCGCCCCTGCGGCTGTCGGATCCAAATTAATAGGCGTAGTCAGGCCAATGCCATTTGGCAGCAAAAGCGTCTGGTTTTGAAGGGGAATAACCGGACCGCAAAGATACAGAAATATCAGAATATAAACGCCTTGCGCGAAAAAGCCGAGAATCATACCAGTGATCATTTCTTGGCCTTTTGTGCGGTTGAATAACTTACCCGTCAGCAACCCTAAAAAGACAGACATTGGAATGCTGATTAGAAATGCGACAAACAAGCTTGATACGCCAGTCATGTGATAATTTGTTACAAACACTATCGCAGCCTGAGCACCCATAGCGCCCAATACAATGCTAAAGTTCAACCCTAAACCAGCCCAAACAGGGACCAGCAATGAGAGAATTAGCACCAGATTACGGGATAAACGGGTATTGACCTCACTCATAATATATGCAGCGGATTGCTTTGAAAATACAACCCCCAAAATACAGATAATAATAAAGAGAATCGTCACCACGTTATCAATAAGAAGGCCACGTACTCTGCTTTTGAACGTTTCTTTTCTGATTGGAGTCCCCATTACTTACCGCCTCCTTGCATTTTAGCCAATGCATACAGGATCATACCATTCATAACAAGCGTACGAACGACTTCAGAGAAGTTACCGGCCGTAATAAGAACATTCGCCACGGGCGTTGCAAGAACAAGCATTCCCTGAAACAAAATAGACCCTAAGATAACATTAAAAATGCTGACCTTGCTCGGTGTCGCTCCACCGATCAGAACAGCTGCAATAGCTGGAAAAGCCATCATCAGCGGTGCAGTATACAGTTGATAAAACCCAAAACCCTGTGCGTAAATAATAATGCCAACGCCGCCCAACACAGTGCTTATTATTGTGCCTAGCGTGCGCATTCGGTCCACCTCGACCCCGTTTGACCTTGCATATCGAGGATTCGAACCGGCGGCCTTCATCCGAATTCCCAAACGGGAGCGCATAAACAGCCAAACAGCAAAACAGATTATGCTAACCAGCGCAATAAGGCCAGTGGGAATTTGAACCCCGAAAATGTTGAACATGCCCAGTTTATTTAGTGCGCCATCATACCACGATTCAAGCGTTATGGTAGTTCTTAGGCCCTTGCCGATTGGCCACACGATGGCGGGGTTATCAAATGGAAGCACAATCCATGTAATGCACATGATAGAAACAATGCTAAATCCAACGTAGGTAGAAACAATCATCTCGCTCCCTTTGACGCGGTTAATTAGCTTGCTGTACGCCAAACCCGCTACAATGCTCATCGGAACCGAGATGGCTATGGCTGCCAAAATGCCTCCTACCCCTGTCATATTATACTGACAGCTAATAATGCCTGCCACAAGTCCACATTCAATTCCAATAGGTAATGCATAATTCATACCCGTGCCGCACATAATGCTAGGCACCATAGCAAGCGCAAGCACAATGTTAATGCCAATTCTGACAACCGCCTGTGAAAGCGTTGTTTGAAAAGGGATATTCAGAAGCGGTACACTAATGGTGAGCAAGATTAGAAATGAGAAAATCATCATACGCGGAAAACCGATTTTATCCACGCCCTTTTTAATAAGACCCATCATTCGGCACCCCCTTCTATATCTTCTCCGGACATTAGCAGCGCAAAGTTTACTGCAGATGCATCGGGTTTTAAGATACCCTTTACACAGCCCTCAGTAATGATTGCAACGCGGTCGCAAATGGACCGCAGCTCATTAAGCTCGCTTGAGGTCATCACAATTGTAATACCCTGCTCGCGGTTAATTTTTCTTAAATAATTAAGCAAAATCTGCTTTGCGCCAATATCAATACCGCGCGTAGGTTCTGAAACAAACAATATCTTTGGTTTTGTCAACAAGGCACGTGCCATACATATTTTCTGCTGGTTACCACCAGAAAGGCTGCCGGCTAGCTGGTTGGGGCCGGTACAGCGGATATCAAGTGTCTCAATCATTTCGCTGATAACTTCTTCTGCCATTGCCTTGTGGAACAGCTTTATCGGCCCGATCTTTTTTAAATAGTGGTTATGCAGTTGCATATCCGTATAGACAATATTCATGCCGATAGACTCGTCCAAAAGCAGCCCAACGCCCTTGCGGTCCTCTGAAACAAAAGCAAGACCACAGCTTAGCGAAACGCCTACTTTTTTAAAGTCAATGTATTGCCCTTCAAATTTCACTTTACCCGTCGCCGGATACATAGCGAAAATGCCATTAGAAATACTGATTTTGCCCTGGCCGGCCAGCCCGCCAATGCCCAATATTTCTCCGCGGTGCACGTCTAGGTTGATGTCCTTGGTGTATTCACCTGGCATGTCAACCCTTAGGTGCTCTATACTCATGATGATGTCATCACTGATTTCTCGATTTATGCCAGCTATACTGTCAGCCTCAAGGGTACGCCCAACCATTAATTCTGCAATCTGCTTTTTATTAGTGTCTTGTGTACGAGAATCAAATACCATCTGGCCATCCCGCAAGACGACGGCGCGGTCCGCCAAATTAATGACCTCGTCCAAACGGTGGCTGATAAAGATAATAGAAATGCCCGCATCCGCTACCTGACGAATACAGGCCATAAAGCGTTCGGCCTCACTCTCTGTCAGCACGGCAGTAGGCTCGTCAAGAACAAGTAGCTTGAGATCTTTCTTTGAAATCTCTCGAGCAATTTCGACAAACTGCTTATAACCGACAGGCAGACTTTCCACACGGGTTTCCGGAGAAATATCCATACCCAGGCGGTTTAAGATCGTCTGTGCATCACGCACAATGGCCGCCTCATCCAACAGCTCATAATTTCTGCCAGCAATCTTGCTTACAAGGTTAGGTACCAGATTCTCACGATTCAGCTTAATGTTGCGGGCAACGGTAAAGCCGGGCAATAACATAAATTCCTGATGAACCATGCCAATGCCGTAATGCATGGCTTCGTCAGGAGACGAAATTTTTACCGGTTTGCCTTCCCAAATAACCTCGCCTTCAAAGCCTCCGGTAGATTGAATTACGCTCATACCGAACAATATATTCATTAAAGTCGATTTACCAGCACCGTTTTCGCCGGCGAGCGCGACAATTTCGCCCTTGCCAACCGTAAAATCGACGCCTTTAAGAACAACATTTCCAGCGAAGCTCTTCTTAATCTGTTTAAAATGGAGGAGAACATCTTTAGGCATATTTTTTCCTTTCTCGGAATGGATACAGTAATCTTTATGCCCATACCCGCCCACAGTCGTAATTTTTAGTTTACTTGCATACCTCCCGCACATAGAACGTGCGGGAGGTATGCAAGTATATCCATTGTACGATGACTATTTACAGCGTGACATAGTTGCCAAGAATGACCAAGAAATTGTCATAAGTGACGTTGTTGCTTGGGTCTGTATACTGTCTGATGCTGACGTTGCCGCCTGCATACTCAGTCATGATATTGGTCAGCGCAAACAAGTCGCACTTGTCGGCAATTTTGCCTTCGCTGTACTGTACGGCATACTGATACAAGCAGTTAATAAACATGGTTTGCTCAGGAACGCTCCAGCAGCCCATACGACCAGTCATGTTGTTTGCAGCCAGTTTCTCGCTGATAGCCGTCTGCATGTATTCGACATTGCCTCTGCTCTCTTCGGGAATCTCAATGCCGAGTGCACCAGGGAAGGCATAAAATACGCTGGGGTTATCAGGCAGAGGGTAAATGGCGTGTGTCTGGTAGGCCGCCTTACACATTGGCTCCTGCTGGCCCGCATTGGTGCCAAAGAAAGCCGTATTTTCACCGTAGGTCTCTACCTGACGGGGCACATCCTCAAGGATGAACTGCTGTGTGGCGGATACACCGGCATCACTCATGGGGTCGGGCGTCGTAACATCGACAAAAGCGATTCCAAGCTCTTCGCACTTCGCCTTCATATTGTCATGACGGGCAATATTCAAGGGCTGAGCCATATGACGAGGGAAAGAATAATGGATCAGAGTCTTCGCGCCGCAAGCAGCGGCAGCTTCGGCAACCTGAGTGCCCATTCCCGCAACGTCGGGGTGAATGACCATATCGGCCGCGGCGGTAATGGTATCAGGGGATTCGCTGGGAACACCAGCGAGCAGCAGAATCTCAGGGCGAGTTTCACGCACCTTGTTCATTGCGGCAGCAGTGCCCTCCATGGCTGTATCAAAGATAATAGCGGTGATATCGGGATCGGATGCAAGGGACATTGCCAAAGAAATGGTGGCTTCCTGCTCTTTGGTAGCATTATCGGGGAAAGTAAGATGAACGGCCTTATCCTCGCCGTATTTGGCGACAATATTTTC
This sequence comes from Clostridia bacterium, assembly GCA_035560675.1. GTDB lineage: Bacteria > Bacillota > Clostridia > Oscillospirales > Ruminococcaceae > Yanshouia. The sequence continues at coordinate 1,755 of DATMYZ010000146.1, read as the reverse complement.
GGCTGCACGATACTCTTCTTCGGATTGAGAGAGTGTTGCAGTCATAATGCCGACCTTAAAGGGTTTGCTCTCACTCGACGAGGAAGCCTCGCTTCCGGAGGGCGTGCTAGACGTTGCAGGTTTACTTGTGGAACCACAGGCCGCAAGAGACAGGGCCATCGTTGTTGCTAATACAATAGATAGAACCTTTTTCATTTGCTATACCTCCTGAATTTTTATTAAAAGCGATATCTTCGCTTTCAACCTTAATAATCACACATACCAGCGAGCTCTAAGCAAAGCATTTCCCATTCTTTTTGAATGATGCTAACCATTACGCTTTCTCTTGGGGTATGGGCGCCAATAATTTGAGTACCTGTGCATACAATATCAGCATCAGGAAAATGACGAAAAAACGAACCGCATTCATTCCCACCATGAGATACCTCTACAACAAGCTCTTCGCCAAATCTCTTTTTAAAAATGCGCTGAATTAACGCGCTCAGACGACTATCGGCCTTATACTCCCATTCCGGGCTATCAGACAGAACAGAATAGCGTGCACCGACCAAGCAGGCAATTTGCTGGCATTTGCCAAGCATATAGCGTTTTTTACTGTCAAAACCGCTGCGATAAAGCGTCTGAATACTAAATTCCAACTCAGAGGTTGAAACAATGCCTATATTTCCGCTTGTCTCGGGTAAATTCGCTACTTCTTTATTGATCGTCTGCACACCGCTTGGAATAATCGACAATGCATTCATAATAGAAATCGCTGTGTCTTCAGTCATCGGCTGCATATCGCATTGTGCGTTGTCTACAGTAACGGCCACGCCCGGATCACTTATTCTTAATTCTTTTTTCAAGCAAACAAGATACTTCTCAGCGGCAGCTATAAGGTCATTCTGACGGTCTGAGTCGATAAGAATAACCGCTTCGCTTTCTCTGGTAATGGCATTAGCCATCTGCCCGCCATCAAAGCGCACCAGTCTGATGCCCATATTTTGTTGCAGTTCAACCACAAACCGGGCCAGCAAGACGTTAGCGTTACCCCGTTCCTTGATGATATCCAAACCGCTGTGTCCGCCTAACAATCCGCTGACGCGCACCCGTTTGGCAATCATTTCTGTTTTGGCGGCTTCTCGCTGAAGCGTAAAATCCATTTTCGCTACAGCAGTACCGGCGCAGCCAACAACAATACCGTAATCACTGCAATCTAAATTGATGATGACGCGTCCCGAAATTCTATTAAAATCTAAAGCACGGATGCCAGTCATACCTGCTTCTTCATTCACAGTCAGTACAACCTCTAGTGGAGGATGGAAAAGTGACTTCGATTCCAACACGCACATTGCAAAGGCAACCCCTGTTGCATTATCGGCACCTAATGTCGTACCATCTGCGTAAATTCGGTCTCCATCACGCAATACGCGGATCGGGTCCTTTGCAAAATCATGATCCACATTTGCTTCTTTTTCGCAGACCATGTCCATATGTGCCTGCAACACAACTGTAGGGCATTCTTCATAACCGACGGTAGCAGGCTTCTTAATAATCAGGTTATTGACCTGATCCTGATAGACATCTAGCCCAAGTTTCTCACAAAAACTGCGAATGTAGTCGCTGATAGCTTTTTCATTGCCTGATCCATGCGGAATTTGGCAAAGGTCACTAAATAACTCGAAAACCCGGCGCGGTTCCAGCCCTTCCAGACTTTTTACCATCATCTTCACTCCCCATTTATAAACCACTGATAAATCTATCAGTGTAGATAAT
>DATMYZ010000145.1:0-4377 GCA_035560675.1 Clostridia bacterium | reverse complement strand
CGCGTTAGATTGGAAAAAATGACGAAGGCGCGGCATAAAAATATGATATTATGTAAATTTTGTTTTCACATGCGGGTTTTGTATTGAGATTTTGTCAGAAAGTTGCTATAATATTTGACGTCAAGGAGAATAGGACAAAGTTGTCTTGCTTTTCTTTGGAAATGGTTACCATATTGCCTAACTTGATTTTTGTGGCAGAAAAGATTATATTATACTAATACCGTTTCCTAAGCTTTATACAAATTGGAAAGGAGAGGGTGCTTTGAGCGACAAAAACCGCAGAATTGCTAAAGAAGATCGTTCTGCTGAAGCAAAGCCTGCGCAAGCATCATCTTCCAATAAGCTGCAGGCGCTTGCGCAAAAAACGCTGCAAAGAGTCTTGCGCGTTTTATGCTTTATTGGACTGCTGCATATTCGAAAATATCGTTCTATCAAGCGCGGCTTGCGGAACGTCAGAGACATGCTTGGACTTTTGATGCACGCCATAGGTCACAAGCTTCTTTGTAGCGTGCGCGTTTTTTCAGTGCGAAATAGCCTTTCATTTGACACAACCGTCGACCTGCTGCGAACATTAAAGCGCGGCAGCGCCGCAGCCCGAAAACGAGGGCTGGGCGCGCTGCTTGGCTATTGGGCTATGGTGGCGGCGGCCTTTGTTACCCGCGCTGTTGCGCGATTGTTTAGCTCTATTAACTATGTTGCGCCGGTTTTGGCGGCTGCCGTATTCCTTATTGTGATTAACGGCGCTCTCAACATGACTTTTGCTTTGCGCGTTTTTTACAACGGCGAGGAAATTGGCTATATCACGGACGAATCGGTGTATGAAAACGCCGAAAAGCAGATGCTGGGCCGTATCGTGTTTGAGGATTACATCAAACCTGAGGATAGTATGCCGGAATTCACCATTGCGGCTGTTCGCGAGGGAGAGTTGCTTTCTGAAGACCGGTTGACCGACGAATTGATCAAGGCGTCTGGCAACGAGTTGGCACAGGCAACAGGGTTATATGTCGATAATCGCTTTTTAGGAGCTGTTACCGAGCGTCGCCAGTTGCTTTCATTGCTCGACTCCATCAGAAATAAGTACCGCACGGACGACGAGGACGCCAACGAAGTGGTTGAGTTTGTAAAGAATGTCGAGGCCAGGGACGGCCTTTATCCCGTGACTTCGGTGGTAGATATCGGTGAGATGCAGGATGAGGTCAACCGAGAGGAAGAGTCCCAACGCATTTACACCACTGTTCAGGGCGACGCGCCAATCATTATTGCGCAGAAAAATGGTATTCCTTATTCTCAGCTCAAGATGCTCAATCCCGATATTGAGGACTCGCTGTTGGTCGGGCAGGAGGTGCTGGTTAAAAAGTCGGTGCCGGTGCTCGAGGTTAAGGTCGTGCGCAGCGAAACGGTTGAAGAAGAAGTTAATTTTAAAATTGAACAGATTCAGGATAGCAATAAGTATCAAGGCTATGTCAAGGTGACTCAAAAGGGCGAGAAGGGCGTTTCGCTTGTAACAAGCCAGGTGACCTATATTGATGGCCTCGAGGTTGATCGAACTGTTTTGGATACCCGTATGGTCAAGGAGCCAATTAACGAGAAGGTTGTGGTTGGCGGCATGCGTCCGCTTGCTCAGCTGCCCGCATCGGCACGCAGCACCAGCTCCAACTTTGCGTGGCCAGTTGCAGGCGGTTATGTCAGCTGTGGTTTCTATGGCTATTGGGGCCACACCGGTATGGATATTGCGGACAATGTTGGAACCGCGGTCTATGCTTCGGCTGCGGGAACGGTTACCAAAGCAGCTTATAATTCCACCGGCTATGGCTACCACATTATCATCAACCATGGCGGCGGGGTTGAAACGCTTTATGCCCACAACTCCAAGCTGTATGTTAAGGTTGGCGACTGGGTCGAGCAGGGGCAGCTGATTGCTGCTGTTGGCCGTACTGGCCGCGCAACTGGACCGCACTGCCACTTTGAGGTGCGAATCAACGGTAAGTATATGAACCCTGCCAACTATATCGGCACTCGTAACCCCTATTCTTGATTTGCCTGTATAGCTGAATGATATTTTAAACGGCGCAAGGCAATTTACCTTGCGCCGTTTTTATTGAGAAAACAGCCGCACACAGGGTCAGAGCTTTTTCTCATAAAGATAGAAAACGCCTTTTCTAAAAACGGCCTCGCCGACCTTTATGTAGTTGAGCTTTTCATAAAGCTTGATCGCATTATGGTTTTTAGGAAACGCGTCTAGCTGGAGAACGCTGATGCCTTCATTTATCAGTAGTGTTTCGATATAATGCATGGTTTGAGTGCCGATGCCCTTGCCTTGACAGGAGGGGTTGACACACAGTCGGTGCAGCACCGCAAAAGGCAACTCAGGGTACTGCCAATTGCCATTTTCGTAGCCTTCCCACTGATCTCGGTTGAGCACAAAGGCACAGGCGATGGTATCATTAATTGTACCGATGGTCATTTCGCCTTTGACGATATCCTGCTCAATCACCGCCTGTGTGGGATAAGCATCATCCCATTGGTCTATTCCGGATGCCTGCATGTGGCTAATTGCAACACGGTAAACATTAAATATTTCGGCTGCTTCTCCGGACACTGCTTTTCTGAAGTCCATGGCCTTACCTGCTTTCTGTTACGGTTTTATAGCGCTATTATGGCACAAAACAACATCTGCGGCAAGTGGTGCAGATGTTGTGACTGAAAAGGCTGCGCTGATATGTCAACCGTATAGACTGTTTTGGTTGACCAATCAACTAAAAATGCGTATAATTAACCCTATCGAAGCTAGAGGAGGCTTGAACATGTCGGTGAAAAAAGCGGTGCTGGCCATGCTTGAAACACACCGCGCGGAGAATATTTCGGGTGAGCAGATGGCTCAGAAACTGGGTGTTTCGCGCGCGGCGGTTTGGAAAGCAATTAACAGTCTCAAAGCGCAGGGTTACCCAATATCAGCAGCCACCAACCGCGGTTACCGGCTGGCGGAAAAGTCGGACTTGCTTTCGGCCGAGGGAATACGCCCCTATATTTTATCACAATTAAAAGATAAGGATATTATCGTTTTTGAGACAATAGACTCTACCAATCTTGAGGCCAAGCGCCGGGCCATGCTGGGGGGAAAACACTTTACAGCTATTGTTGCCGACCAGCAAACAGTCGGGCGTGGCCGGTTCGGGCGCAGCTTTTTTTCGCCGCCGGGCTGCGGTATTTATATGAGCGTGCTGCTAAAACCCACGCCGCAACAGCTCTCAGATGCGACGTTGCTCACGACAGCCGCTGCGGTGGCGGTGTGTCGCGCTATAGAAACGTTGACACCGCTGCGTCCTCAAATTAAGTGGGTCAACGATATTTATTTAGATGGTAAAAAGCTTTGCGGTATTCTGACCGAAGCGGTTACCGATATGGAAAGCGGTGTCATTGAAAGCGTTGTTATTGGGATGGGCATTAACTTTAAGCAATCTGAAGCTGCGTTGCCTGAGGAGGTGGCGGCAGTTGCAGGCACGCTATTTGGCTCTGACCAGCCTGCTATCTCACGCAACCGTCTGGTTGCCGAAATCTTCAATGAGCTGTTTCCGTTGTGGGACGGGCTTTCTACCCGCACATTTTTGACCGACTATCGCAGTCGTTCTATGCTGCTTGGGCAGGAGATTGTCTATTCGCGCGGGGCCGAAAAATACGCCGCCACCGCCGAAGAAATCGACGATGACGGCGCACTGATTGTCAGAATGGGAAATGGCGAACGAGTGCCGTTGCGTTCTGGCGAGGTCAGCGTCCGTCCGGCAGGTGCAGCAGCAACCCTGCCTTTTGCAGGCGGGAGCGAACCACCGGCGCAATGAGGAGAGCCACGGTTGCCTTGCCGATATCCCCCGGAATGAAGGGGATGACGCCCGCAGCAAGCGCTTGGGCAAAGGTGCGCCCCAGTAGATATGCGAGCCAGAACGTGCCGATAAGGTAGCAGCAGACGGTTCCCAGCGAGATGCCGGCTGCGTGAATCAGTCGGTTATTGGGGAAATATTTTATTGCAATTCCTTCGCATAAAATGATACAGAAATAACCCAGCATATAGCCGCCGGTTGGCCCAACCATTTTGGGTACGCCGCCAGTGTAACCTGTAAAAACCGGCAGGCCCACTGCGCCTAGTGCTATATACAGCAGACAGCATAAAGCCGCTTTGCGGGTGCCTAGAAGATAGGGGTAAAAATAGATAACCAGTGTACCGAGCGAAATGGGCACCAAGCCAGGCAGCGGTATCGACAGCGGGCCAAGCACGCACAAGACAGCGGTCATGAGGCCCATAAAGGTCAGTTCCCGGGTAGAAATTTTGTTCTTGGTCATGAATATATTCCTTTTCCTTTGTTGTGCATTTATATATTGCAG